>NZ_JBSFXK010000048.1:0-56922 GCF_053595355.1 Streptomyces sp. NPDC002513
CCGGTGATCACAGAGCGTCGCAACTCCATGATCGCCCAGACCTGTGCCTGCCTTGCTGTCGCGACTGCCTCGTGCCGCCTATCTGCGCGGCCTCTAAGGCCCGAGGAACCCGAAGTCCGGGAATCAGACGTCCTTTCGGCACAGAATTTCTCCGTGCAGCACCGCGAACCAGCCGTCCGCGTGCCGCCCCCATTCCCGCCAGGCCCGGGACACGGCCGCCAGTTGCTCCGCAGTCGCATGACGGCCCTCGGTGACGCGGTCGGCGTACGCGGAGGCGAGCGTGCGGTCCGCCCACAGCCCGCTCCACCAGTCCCGCTCCTGCGGCGTGGCGAAGGTCCAGGTGCTGGAGGTCGCCCTGACGTCTCGGAGGCCGGCCCGCAACGCCCATGACCGCAGTCGCCGCCCGGCGTCGGGCTCGCCCCCGTTCGCGCGGGCGACCCGCCGGTACAGCTCCAGCCAGTCCTCCAGGCCCTCGGATGCCGGGTACCAGGCCATCGCCGCGTAGTCGGCGTCGCGCACGGCGATGAATCCGCCCGGACGGGTGACCCGGTGCATCTCGCGCAGCGCCTGCACCGGGTCGCCCACGTGCTGGAGCACCTGGTGTGCGTGGACCACACAGAAGGTGTCGTCCGGGTAGGTGAGCGCGTGCACGTCCGCGACCGCGAAGTCGATGTTGGTGAGGCCGCGGGCGGCGGCCGTGTCCCGGGCCTGCTCCAGGATCTCCGGCGCGCGGTCGACGCCGGTGACATGGCCGTCGGGGACCAGCTCCGCCAGGTCCGCGGTGATGGTGCCGGGACCGCAGCCGATGTCCAGGATCCGCATGTGCGGCTTGAGCGAGTCGAGAAGGTACGCCGCGGAGTTGGCGGCGGTCCGCCAGGTGTGCGAGCGCAGCACCGACTCGTGGTGGCCGTGCGTGTAGACGGCGGTCTCCTTCGGCATGCCCGTCCTCTTCTCCTCGTACGGGTGGGGTGCCGCCCTGCGGATTTCGCCGTGGAGCGGTACGCATCACCGTAGGCGCTCATGCCGAATAATGAGACCTGCGTCTTGCCAGTCGGACGGGTTCGGGGGGTCGGTCCGGGCCGGTGCCGGGCGTTATCCGGTTGCCCGGTCCCGTCGTGGCCGTCCACAATGCGCCGCATGGGTCATCTGGAAGCCGCGCACCTCGAGTACTACCTCCCGGACGGGAGGGCGCTGCTCGGCGATGTGTCCTTCCGGGTCGGCGAAGGCGCCGTCGCCGCCCTCGTCGGGCCCAACGGGGCCGGGAAGACCACCCTGCTGCGGCTGCTCTCCGGTGAGCTGAAGCCCCACGGCGGGACCGTCACCACCAGCGGCGGGCTGGGTGTGATGCGCCAGTTCGTGGGGTCCGTACGGGACGAGACGACCGTGCGGGACCTCCTGGTCTCGGTCGCTCCGCCCCGTATCCGCGAGGCCGCCCGCGCCGTGGACGCCGCCGAGCACGCCGTCATGACCGTCGACGACGAGGCCGCCCAGCTCCGGTACGCGCAGGCCCTCGCCGACTGGGCCGAGGTGCGCGGCTACGAGGCGGAGACGCTCTGGGACATGTGCACCATGGCAGCGCTCGCCATCCCGTACGAGAAGGCCCAGTGGCGCCAGGTCCGCACCCTCTCCGGCGGCGAGCAGAAGCGGCTCGTCCTGGAGGCGCTGCTGCGCGGCACCGACGAGGTCCTGCTCCTCGACGAGCCCGACAACTACCTCGACGTACCCGGGAAGCGATGGCTGGAGGAGCGGCTCGCGGAGACCCGCAAGACCGTCCTGTTCGTCTCCCACGACCGGGAACTGCTGGCCCGCGCCGCGCAGCGGATCGTGTCACTCGAACCGGGTCCCGCCGGCGCCGACGCCTGGCTGCACGGCGGCGGCTTCGCCACGTACGACGAGGCCCGGCGTGAACGCTTCGCCCGCTTCGAGGAGTTGCGCCGACGCTGGGACGAGAAGCACGCACAGCTGAAGAAGCTGGTCCTGAATCTGCGTCAGGCCGCGACCGTCAGCCATGAGCTGGCGTCCCGCTACCAGGCCGCCCAGACCCGGCTGCGGAAGTTCGAGGAGGCCGGACCGCCGCCCGAGCCGCCGCGCGAGCAGGACATCAGAATGCGGCTCAAGGGCGGCCGAACCGGCGTCCGGGCCGTCACCTGCGCGGGGCTCGAACTGACGGGCCTCATGAAGGCCTTCGACCTGGAGGTCTTCTACGGCGAGCGCGTCGCGGTCCTCGGCTCCAACGGCTCCGGGAAGTCGCACTTCCTGCGGCTGCTCGCGGGCGGTGATGTGGCCCACGCGGGGCAGTGGCGGCTCGGGGCACGCGTCGTGCCCGGACACTTCGCCCAGACCCACGCGCACCCCGAACTTCAGGGCCGTACGCTCCTCGACATCCTGTGGCGCGAACACGCCCAGGACCGGGGCGCGGCCATGTCCCGGCTGCGTCGCTACGAGCTGACCGGGCAGGCCGAGCAGACCTTCGACCGGCTCTCCGGCGGACAGCAGGCCCGCTTCCAGATCCTGCTGCTGGAACTTCAGGGGGTGACGGCCCTGCTGCTCGACGAGCCGACGGACAACCTGGACCTGGAGTCCGCCGAGGCGCTCCAGAAGGGCCTGGAGGGGTTCGAGGGCACGGTCCTCGCGGTGACCCACGACCGATGGTTCGCCCGCTCGTTCGACCGCTATCTGGTCTTCGGCAGCGACGGCCGGCTCCGCGAGACGCCGGAACCGGTGTGGGACGAGCGGCGGGTGGAGCGGGCGCGGTAGGAGCGTGTGCCGTGGCGCACGTCGTGGCGGGCGGGCGCCGCGGAAACGTGCGCCCGGTGCGTCTCGGGCCCCGGGCGTACCGGGGACCTGGCGCGCAATGTCGGCTAGGACCAGCGCAGCAACGCCCCCACGCCGCCCACCGGTACGTCCGCCGTCGCCGCCGTCACCGACACGGCCTCCGCCCGCGTCTCCACCACGGAGCGCACCAGGGCGTCGTCCGCGCGGACCGGCCAGGTGTGCCGCTCGCCCCGTGCCCTGAGGTCCTTGCGGCGCATCGCGAGCTGGTCCGGGTCCTCGCCGACCCACACCTCCCGACCGGTGTCCGGGCCGTCCGGCCGGATCAGGAGTTCGTCGATCCGGTGTTCGCGTGCCGCCTCGACGACCGCGGACACGCCCTCGACCGCGCGCGCCTGTCCCTCCTCGTCCGGTGCCAGGGCCGCCAGGAACCGCTCCAGCTCCTCGTCCGCCCGCCGGCGCACATGCGCGTTCCGGATCCGCTCCACGTCCTCGTCCAGCAGCCGGCTGCCCACGCCGTGCGAGGCCTCGGCCACCCGGTTCCTCAGCCGTCGCGGCAGCCGCTCCCGCACGGCGCGTCGCTCACGCTGCTCGCCGACGAGGATCACCAGATCGGCACGGGTCTCCTCCTCGCAGACGGCGAGCGCGTCCGCGATCTCCGCCGCGTTGTGCTCCCAGGTGTTCTCCACCCGTAGCTGGAAGTGCCGCACCGACCAGTCCGAGGTGCCCGCCTGGTGCAGCGGCCACTGCTGCCCGGTCACCGGCCCGGCCTCCCCGCTGCCCAGCGCCCCGCGCAGCTCGAATTCGGCGCCCTTGCGGTCGATGTACGCCACCACGCACACCGGGTCCTCGCCGGCCAGCTCCAGCAGCGGCGCCGTATGGGGCAGCGGCGACCAGTGGGCCGAGGAGCCGGGCGGGGCGGCGACCAGGGGCGGATCCAGGACCACCTCGCCCGCACGGGCGAACATGGCCCTCCCGTACGGCTCGGGCGAGTGGCGCAGGTCCTCGACCGCCTCCCGCACGGCCCTGCACGTGGGCTCGTCCGCGCCCTGCCCGGCCAGCCACCGGGCGAGGGCCTGGGCGGTCAGGGAGAAGTCATGGGGGGTGGACTCGGTGTGCCGGGAGGTGTCGACGTATACGGAGGCCCAGGGGCCGGGATGTTCGTACAGTGGATGGAGGAACGCGAGATCCATGGCTCCCTCCCGGATGCTGCTCGGGGTAGTGCCTTTCCGGGCGGGTACCCGGACCACACCGAGGAACACGACGAGCGGGGTGCCACCATGACCGGAGTCGACCCGGGCCGGCTGACCGACCAGCAGCTCATGAAGGAGCTGCAGACGATCCACCGCACCCGTCACGACACGCTGCTGCACGGTTCGAACGACGCGCTGCGGGCGCACAACGACCGCATGGCACAGCTGGAGGGCGAGTACCTGCGCCGCCATCCCCGCCGCCCGGTCGTGGCGAGCCGGACCCGCAACGGGGCACGGGAACGGGGGGCGGCCGACATCGGGCCGTGCAGGGGAGCCGAACCGGCTCGGTGAACTCGCGCCCCGCGCCGACCGCCGCGCGTCCCCCGCCTCGTGCCGGCCGCCCCGGGCCACGGTGGCCGACCGGACTCCGTCCGGCTTCCTGAGTGCTAACCGCCGAACTCCGTCAGGATCGCCTCGTCGAAGGCCTTCAGGTCGTCCGGCTTGCGGCTGGTGATCAGCTTGTTCTGGCCCTGGTCGATCCGCACCTGCTCGTCCACCCAGGTACCGCCGGCGTTGCGGATGTCCGTCCGCAGGCTCGGCCACGACGTCAGGGTCCGGCCCCGTACGACATCCGCCTCGACCAGGGTCCAGGGCGCGTGGCAGATAGCGGCGACCGGACGGCCCTGCTGGAAGAAGGACCGGACGAAAGAGACGGCCCGCTCGTCCATCCGCAGGAAGTCCGGATTGGCCACGCCACCCGGCAGGACCAGCCCGTCGAAGGACTCGGCCTCCACCTGGCCGACGACCGCGTCCACCGGGAAGGTGTCCGCCTTGTCGAGGTGGTGGAACGCCTGGATGCGGCCCGGCTTCGTCGACACCAGGACCGGCTCGTGACCGGCGTCCGACACCGCCTTCCACGGGTCGGTGAGTTCGACCTGCTCCACGCCCTCGGGCGCGGTCAGGAACGCGATACGCATGATGTTCACCGTCCTTTCTCCGCCTCCGCGCACCCTGCGGCCTCGGGCACCGCGGTCCCGGCCAACTGCACGCACGGCAGAAGAGGGTTGACCTCGTAGCACCCGTCCGGCGCTGGTCATCCGCCCGGGCGGGGGAGCTCGGCCATCCGTTGTGGTTCATTCCCGGGTCCCCCGGCCGTCGCGGGGCACCTCAGCGGGACCACGCCCGCAGTACCCCCCAGCCGGGGACCCATGCCTTCCCCGCGATGCCTCATGCCTCCACGACGGCCTCGGCGAGCTGCTGGGCGTTGGCGTAGCGCGCCGAGCGCGGAAGCCGCGCCACGGTCTCGACGAGCGTGTCCGGGGCGTGGCTGCGGCGCAGGGCCTCGATCAGGTCGTCCCGGCGCGCCGGGAAGGCCGTACGGCCCAGGATCCGTGCGAACTCGTAGCGCACGTCGGCCACCGAGCGTGCGCCGCCCGGAACCGCCGGACCGCCCCAGACCGCCGGGTCGTCGTCGGCGCTCGGCTCGGGGTCGTGCCACTCCTCGGTCCGCGTCGGGTGACCGGACCGCAGCAGCCCTTGCAGTTCGTGCTTCATCTCGTCGTCGCGGTGAACGTTCAGCCGGTCGCTGCCTCGCTGCATGACTCCCTCCAGAGTTCGGGGGTGGCAGTCGCGTACCCGGTGGGTGGCGATCGACACGGAAACCCGGCAGGCGGTCGGCCGCCCGGGCGGCCCGGGGTGCGGGGTGAGTGCCGCGGAGGCGGCGGGGCAGGCGATGCAGCGCGCCACCGCCGGAGGGGGAGCCGGCCTCGCGGCTCGGCCTGCCTGCGGACGCGCGGGCGTCACCCGCGCGGAGGTCCCGGTCGCGCGAATGGGGCACGGCCGCGCGCGGGCCGGGGCCGGGCGGGCTGTCATGGGCTTTGCGAGGGCACGGCCGCCGTGTCCAGCAGGCCCCCCGCCGAAGGAGCACCTATGCGTCGTAGTGCACGCGTCCTGTCCGCCACCGCTCTGGCCGGTGCCGCCCTGGGCGCGGTCGGCCCGTCCGCGGTCGCCTTGGGCGCGATCACCCCGGTCACGTCCGCCGACCCCGCCGCCGACCTCACCTCACGCTCCGCGGGACCCGGCGGCACGGCCACGGTCCCGGTCTCCTGCGACTCGGCCGACGACCTCGACGGCTCCGACGACTCCGACGGCCCGGACAGCCCCGACGACCCGGACGACTTCGACGGCCCGGACAGCCCTGACGGTCTCGGTGGCTACGGCGGCAACGACGCGTCCCGTGGCCGCGCCGGCACGCCGACCGGGCGGGGCGAGGGCGGCGCGGGCGTCCGGTACGGCGGTACGGCGCGGATTCGGGCCGGCGCGTCCGCCTCCGGCGGCGGTACCGCCGCCGATGCCCGTGACGGGCTGGGGGGCGTGGACGGACGGTGCCCGGGGGACCCCGGCGGCGAGAGGCCGTGGGACACCGCGTCCACGGACACCGGCGACGGCAGCCCCCGCCGGACGGACGGCCGGGACCAGCCGCTGGTACGGCGGCAGCCGGAGACCCGGCCGGAGCAGCAGGGCCACACCAGACCGAGACCGCAAGGGGAGTACCTGGACGGGCTGCCGGGGGAGGGCGGGGTCCAGCGGCCCGGGCGGCAGTACGGGGAGGGCAGGCGGCCGGGGGGTGGCGAGGCGCCGCAGTCCGGGCGGCAGCCGGGCGGGACGCTGGACGACGGGCCGGGGTGGCAGGCGGACGAGGGCCGGTACGAGGGGCCGGGGCGGCAGCAGGGGCTGGGCGGGCGGCGGGAGGATGGCGAGGCACAGCAGTTCGGACGGCGGCCGGGCGACAGCGAGGCGCCGCAGTACGGACGGCGGCCGGGCGACAGCGAGGCGCCGCAGTACGGACGGCGGCCGGGCGACAGCGAGGCGCCACAGTACGGACGGCAGCCGGGCGGGCACGAAGCACAGCAGTACGGGCGGCAGCCGGGCGGGGAGCTGGACGACGGGTCGGGGTGGGAGCCGGATGAGGGCCGGTACACCGGGCCGGTCTCCCGGCCGGACGGGGGCCGCTACGAGGGGCTGAGCTTGCAGCAGGGGCGGGGGCAGGGGCAGGGCAGGCGGCCGGGCCAGATCCAGGATGACGGGTCGGGGTGCCTGCAAGGTCAGGGTCAGGTCGGCGGCGATGAGGCGGGGCGTTTGCAGGGCCGGGGTCAGGTCGGCGGCGATGAGGTGGGGCGTTTGCAGGGCCGGGGTCAGGTCGGCGGCGATGAGGTGGGGCGCCTGCAAGGCCCGGGTCGAGTCAGCGGCGATGGGGTGGAGCGGCAGCAGGATCAGGGTCGAGTCAGCGGCGATGGGGTGGAGCGGCAGCAGGATCAGGGTCGAGTCAGCGGCGATGGGGCGGAGCGGCAGCAGGATCAGGGTCAGGGCCAGGTGAGCGGCGACGGTCAGGGGCGCGGGCAAGGTCCGAGCCAGGCCCGTGGCGACGGTCAGGGACGCCGGCAAGGACCGGGTCAGGTGAGCGGCGACGGTCAGGGGCGCGGGCAAGCTCCGGGCCAGGCCCGTGGCGACGGTCAGGGGCGGCAGCAGGAGCCGGGACGAGGCAGGCAGCCGGGAGAGGCTCGAAAGGACGGGCCTGGGCAGCAGCAAGGGGCGCGAGGGCAGGGGGACAACGGCGACCGACCGCCGGTCGGGTCCCCGCACGGGGTCCACGCGGGCCTGGGCGGCTCCTTCACCGGCTCCGTCCCCGCGCTCGTCGTCGGCGGCCTGCTGATCGCGGGCGCGCTCGCCGCCGCCCTGCACCGGGTCTGGCCGCGCCGCGCCCGGTCGCGGCTGAACCCGTGATCCGTTGAACCCGGCCGAACGCCCATGATCGGCTCGAACCTTGGGTACTCAGATCCCTGGGGCACCACCAGCCCCGTAGGGGAACAGGGGTACGCCGGGCCGGGGTGCCGGTCGGCCGGGCAGCGGGTGCCCGTGGCGAGCCGGGACCGGGGACGGCATCAGGGACTGCGCGGAGGCACGCATGCGGCGGACGGATCCGGAAGGGCACGGCCCCGTCCGTTACGGCCCGTCCTTGCCCGGCCATGGACTGCCCCTCCTGCCCGCGCTGTCCACCGCGCTCGTCCACGCCGCGGGCCACGACGGCGCCGAGCCCACCGGCGGCGTGCCCGGACTGCCCGGCGCCGCCTGCGGCTACTTCGCACGACGCGGACTGCCCGTCCGGCCCGACGAGGTGGCCGCCGCGCCCGGCGCCGCCTCCCTGCTTCTCGCCATCACCGCCGCGCTCGGCGGTGACGTACTCGTCCCGCGGCCCTGCGCCGCCTGGTGGATGCCCGAGGTCAGGGCGCTCGGACGGGCCGTGTTCCCGGTGGCGACACCCGCCGAGTGCGGCGGCGTCCCCGACCCGTACGCCCTCCTGGAGACCGTACGCAGGATCCGCGCCGAAGGCGGCAACCCACGGCTGCTGGTGCTCGCGGTCGCCGACGACCCGACCGCCACCGTGGCGCCGCCCGAGCTGGTGCACGAGACCGTGGAGGCCGCCGCCGGGGAGGGGCTCCACCTGGTGAGCGACGAGACATGGCGCGACACCGTGCACCGGCGGCACGACACCGTGCTGCTCAGCCCCGCCGAGATGCTGCCCGAACGGGTCACCGTGGTCACCGACCTCGCCGGAGCCTTCCTGCCGACGGGCTGGCCCGCGGCCGTCGCCCGCTTCCCGGCCACCGCCGACGGCGCCGGGCTGCGCGCCCGCGTCCTCGACGTGCTCACCGCCCTCGGTGCCCGCATCGCAGACCCGGTCGCCGCCGCGGCCGCGTACGCCCTCGACGAGCCCCCCGAGATCGCGCAACGCCTCGGCGCCGGTATCGCGCTGCACGCGCGCGTGGCCGACGCCATGCACCGGACCGTGGTGTCCGCGGGCGCCCTCGCCCGCCCCCCGCAGGCGGGGCGCCACCTCTACGCCGACCTCGACCCGCTGCGCCCCGCGCTCGGCGCGCACGGCGTCGGCGACGCCCAGGAGCTGGAGGACTTCCTCACCGCCCGGCTCGGTATGCCCGTGCCCGGCGGGCACCGCTTCGGCGACGACCTGGCGGCGCTCCGCGTCCGGCTGTCCACCGGCCCGCTCCTCGGCACGACCGCCGAGGAACGCATCCAGTCCCTTCTTTCCCCCGCGCCGTTGGAACTGCCACATCTGCAACGCGCGTTGGACCTCCTGGGATCGGTCTTCGACGATCTACGCGACGACGCTCAGCGATGGGAGCCTCCTCGATGACGCAGCAGTCCGAGCCGGCCGCGAGCCCCGCTCCGGGGTATCAGAACCGGGGTGAGCCGATGCCCGCCTCCCTGCTGAGCGTGGTCCCCGGGCCGCCGGCCGCGATCCCACCGCTCGCCGAACCCCGTCCGCTCGGCGAGCGCCGTCTGTGGCCCCGCTCCTTCGCCGACCGGCTCACCGCACCCCTGCCCGGCTTCAAGGCCATGGCCCGCTTCGCCCGCGAGGGCGCGGTGCGGCCCGGGCCCGAGGGGCTCAGAGACATCCCGCTGCTGCCGTACGAACCGGAGCCGCTGCCCGCGGCCGGCACGGGCACGATCGCCGCCTCCTGGGCGGGGCACGCCAGTTGGGTGGTGCGCATCGGCGGGCTGACCGTCCTCACCGACCCCGTCTGGTCCCGGCGCATCCTCGGCACGCCGGCCCGGATCACCCCCGTCGGCATCGCCTGGGGCGCCCTGCCCCCCATCGACGCCGTCGTGATCAGCCACAACCACTACGACCATCTGGACGCCCCGACCCTGCTCCGGCTCCCGGTCACGACACCGGTGTTCGTACCGGCCGGGCTCGCCCCGTGGTTCCGGCGGCGCCGGTTCACCTGTGTCACCGAGCTGGACTGGTGGGAGGGCGCCGAACTCGGCGGCGTCCGCTTCGACTTCGTCCCCGCCCACCACTGGTCCAAGCGGACCCTGACCGACACCTGCCGTTCCCTGTGGGGCGGTTGGATCATGACGGCGCCCGACGGACGGCGCGTGTACTTCGCGGGCGACACGGGGTACGGCCACTGGTTCGAGCGGATCGGCCGCCGCTATCCGGGGATCGACCTGGCGCTCATGCCGATCGGTGCCTACGACCCGCGATGGTGGCTCCGCGACGTCCACTGCGACCCGGAGGAGGCGGTGCGGGCGACGGCCGACCTCGGCGCGCGCCGGATGGCGCCCATGCACTGGGGCACGTTCGTGCTGTCGGCGGAGCCGGTCCTGGAACCGCTGACCCGGGTGCGGGTGGCCTGGGAGAAGGCGGGGCTGGCCCGTGAGCACCTGTGGGACATGCCGGTCGGGGCGTCCCGGGTGATGGACTGACAGCCGCCGCTCAGGAGGCGGCGGAGCGGCGCACCCGGTGCCAGACCCCCGGCGCCGCGCCGATCACGAGGGTCAGCACGACCGCCGCCACCACGCCCTCCCAGGGCTTCGAGAACAGGGAGCCGCCCAGGATGCCGATCAGCTGGTACGTCACGGCCCAGGCGAGGCAGGCCGGGGCGTCACCGCGGGCGAAGTCCCTGAGCGGCATCCCGGCCAGCAGACAGGCGAGCATCACCGGGATTCGGCCGGCCGGGACGAGCCGGGAGAGAGTGAGCACCGCGATGCCGTGGTCGTTCAGCTTCTGCTGGGCCTGAGCCAGCCGTTCCTCCGGGGCGCGGTCGCGGATCGTCTCCAGCCAGCGGGAGCCGTTCTTCGACCGCATGCCGCGCTGCCCCAGCCAGTAGAGCCCGACATCCCCGAGGAAGGCCGCGGCCGAGGAGACGACGAAGACCAGTGCGAGCGAGTACGGCGTGGTGTGATGGAAGGCCACCGCCGCCGCCGAGCTGACGAGGGCCCCCGTGGGCACGACCGGCACCAGGGCACCGATCAGCACCAGCAGGAACAGCGACGGATAACCCACCACCTGCTGTGCGGACTCCGGGGGCACGGCCCCGCTTGTGACGGCGGAGAACATCACCGGGCGCCCCCCGGGGTCGTGGGTATGCGACCGTCCGGGGTCGTGGGGGTGCGACCGTCCCCCGGACGCCCAGGAGCGCGCCCGGTCTCCCGGTGACGGCAGCCGGCGGCGGTCATCGGGTGGTTTCCAGTCGTACGCTCTCCCCGTGGGAGAGGAGGTGCACCGTGACCTCCGGCGCACGTTGTGCGGCGAGGCGCACGAACTCCTGGCCCGGCGTGTGGAATTCATGGGGGCGCACGGCGTCCATTCCGATCGGCCAGTACGTGCCGTAGTGCACCGGCACCGCACTGCGCGGCTTCAGCTCGGCCAGCGCCTGTGCCGCGCGCCCCGCGTCCAGATGCCCCTCCCCGAGGTAGGGTCCCCAGCCGCCGACCGGCAGCAGCGCCATGTCGACCGGCCCGACCTCCTCGGCCATCGACGGGAAAAGGCCCGTGTCCCCGGCGAAGTACGTCCGGGCCTCGCCCTCGACGACGAACCCCAGGGCGGGGGAGCGGTGCGGTCCCACCGGCAGCCGGCGTCCGTCGTGCCGCGCGGAGACGACCCGTACCACCAGGTCACCGACCTGCACCCGGTCGCCGGGCACGACCTCCGTGACCCGCAGCAGGCCGCCGAGCCGCCGCAGCCCCGGCATCTGTCCGGGGGCACCGCGCGGCACCAGCAGACGGGTGCCCGGGGCCAGCCGGGCCAGCGAGGGGACATGCAGATGGTCGGCGTGCAGATGCGACACCAGCGCCAGGTCCGCGACCGCCGCCTCGGGCGTCGGCGGGGCACCCCGGCGCCGCCGCAGATGAGCCAGGCGCCGTGCGAACAGAGGATCGGTCACCACCCGCACACCGGAGTCCTCGACCGTGCAGGTGGCGTGTCCCCACCATGTGATCTCCACCGGCACCCCATTGCCTCCTTCGCGCGACTCCCCCCGAGCCTACGGGCAGCGGTAGGGTCAGCGGCGAAACCCTGAGGTGAGGGGGACCCCATGGGAGACACGCACGGCACCTCCGGCACACGCGACGCCTCCGGCGCTCCGGCCACGGTCCGGGTCACGGCGATCGCCAGTCTGACGCCGCTGGAGGAGCTGGACGCGGACCCCTTCCTCGTCGACTCCCGCGGCCAGCACGCGATGTGCGCCCGCTGGGCGGCGGAGCGCGGCTATGTCGTGACCCGGGAACTGCTCGTCCGGGGGCTGCGCCCCGACCACAGCGCGCTGTGGTCGGACGTGGACGCGGGCCTGGTCGACCTGTTCGTCGCCCCGAGCCGCCGCGTTCTGGAGCGCGCCCTGTCCTCCGTGGAGGAGTTCACCGCCGAGTGCGCGCGGCGGGGTGTGCGCGTCGAGACGGTCGGCCACGCGGAACCGTCGTACGACGCCCAGATGAAGGCCCGCGTCCACCGCCGCCTCTCGATGCCGACCGCGGGCTACGACGGCCGCTGACCCGGCGCCCGGCCCGGTCCGTGCTCCGCGGGCCGCCCAGGATCCCGCCGCGCTCCGCGGGCCGTCCAGGCTCCCGCCACGCGTCCCGGACCGTTGTGACAAGGTGGGGGTGGCGGCTCCGCGGGGTGCGGGCGACGGGTCAGGACGTGAGGTGTGGTGTGGGGCGCGGGCGTTGGCGGAGCCTGATCAGCGCAGTGGGTCGGAGCATCACCGTGTGGGCCGCGTCCACCGTCACCCTGCTCGTCCTCTCCGGGATCCTCCCGGACTTCCGGCTGCAGTCCGCGGGCGGCGACAGCGCCACCCATATCGCCGTCACCGCCGCGGTCGGCGCCGGTGTCTTCGGTCTGCTGTCGTCCCTCGTGTGGCCCCTGCTCGTCCGGCTGCTGCTGCTCGTGCCCGCCTTCGTCCTCGGACTGCTCGTCTTCTTCCTCAACGGCTCCCTGCTGCTGATCGCCCTGCGCATCAACCCCTCCGGGCGCGGCGAGGCCGCGCCCGAGACCGCCGTGGTGGTCGCCGCCGTGATGTCCGCCGTCGCCTCGGCCACCGGCGGCGCCCTCGCCGTCCGGGACGACGACGCGTACCGCAGAAGGCTCCACCGGCTCGCCGACCGGCGGCGCGAACGCGCCCTGGAGCAGGCCGGACCGCTCACCCCCGGTGTCGTCTTCGTGCAACTCGACGGCGTCGGACACGATGTGCTGCGGGCAGCCGTCGGCAAGGGGCTGATGCCGACCCTCGCCTCCTGGCTCGCCCCGGCCGACGGCAGCGGCGCCTCCCACCGTCTCACCGCCTGGCGCACCGACTGGTCCAGCCAGACCGGCGCCAGCCAGCTCGGCATCCTGCACGGCTCCAACCACGACGTGCCGGCCTTCAGGTGGTACGAGAAGGAGAGCCGCGAGGTGATGGTCTGCAACCGGCCGACCAGCGCCGCCGAACTCCAGCGCCGCGCCATCGAGCGGACCGGTGACGGCGGGCTCCTCACCGTCGACGGCGCGAGCCGCGGCAACCTGTTCAGCGGCGGCGCCGACCAGCTCGCCCTGGTGCTGTCCGTCGCCGCGCGGCGCGGCCGGGAGAACCGCTCCCGGGCCGGGTACTTCGCCTACTTCAGCGATCCCGCCAACGCCGTGCGCACCGCCCTGTCGTTCGTCGCCGACGTCGGCCGCGAGATAGGGCAGTCCACCCGGGCCCGGCTCGGCAAGCAGCGGCCACGGGTCGCCCGTGGCGGCCTCTACCCCTTCGTCCGCGCCTTCGCCACGGTCGTCGAACGGGACGTCGTCGTGGCCGCGGTGATCGGCGACATGCTCGCCGGGCGCAGCGCGATCTACGCGGACCTGGTGGCGTACGACGAAGTGGCCCACCACTCCGGCCCGCACAGCCGCGACGCCGAGCAGGTCCTGCGGAGGCTGGACAGCTCGCTGGCGCTGCTGGCGCAGGTCGCCGAGCGCGCCCCGCGCACGTACCGGATCGTGGTGCTGTCCGACCACGGCCAGAGTCCCGGCGAGACCTTCCGGAACCGCTTCGGACACAGTCTCGGCGATCTGGTGCGGGCCGGCTGCGCACTGCCCGCGCCGCGCCGCGTCGGGGGAGTCCCCTCACGTGGTGAGCGGTGGGAGAGCACCCACAGCGGAGCCGAGGCGCGCGCGGCGGTACGGGCCGCGCTGCGCCGGCCGGTCGAGGAGAGCGGCGGGGGGCACCCGGCGACGCGCCACCGTTCCGAGCCCGTGGTGCTCGCCTCCGGCAACCTCGGACTCGTCTCCTTCCCGGACGTGCCGCACCGGATGAGCAAGGAGGAGATCGACCGACGGTATCCCGCGCTGCTGTCGACGCTCGCCGACCACCCCGGTGTCGGTTTCGTCCTCGTCCGCAGCGAGGAGCACGGCGGGGTGGTGCTGGGGGCGCACGGCGTGCTGATCCCGGTCGACCGGCTCGCCGACGGGACCGGTCCGCTGGCCGTCTTCGGCCCCGGCGCCGCCGACGCCGTACGCCGCACCCACTCGTTCCCGCACACCGCCGACATCATGGTCAACTCCTGGTACGACGCGACCACGGGCGAAGTCCTCGCCTTCGAGGAGCAGATCGGCTCGCACGGCGGACTCGGCGGCGCCCAGGGGCGGCCCTTCCTGCTGTGGCCGGGGACCCTGTCCGCACCGGCCGGGGACGGCGTCGAACTCGTCGGCGCCGAGCGGCTCCACCAGGTCTTCCGCCGCTGGCTGCGCGAGAGCGACGGCCCCCAAGTGCCGCTGACCGGACACGAGGACGAGGCGGAGCGCGCCGCCTGACCGCCGCGAGCGGCGTCTCGCCCCCCGATCGCGTTCATGGACGTCGAGCCGGTCGTGGGGTGCGCCGGGCCCGAATGTGATCGGATAGGGCCTGGCACCCGGGAACGGGACCGTCTTGACGGGAATTCGCACGGCATGCGAAAGGACTCATCGTGGCAACCACGCGCACCGCACACACCGTCTGGGAAGGCAACCTGCTCGAGGGCGGGGGCGTCGTCACCTTCGACTCCTCCGGCATCGGCCGGCAGCCGGTCACGTGGGCTTCGCGCGCCCAGGAGGCGAACGGCAAGACCAGCCCCGAGGAGCTGATCGCCGCCGCCCACTCCAGCTGCTTCTCCATGGCGCTGTCGCACGCCCTGGCCGGCGCCGGCACCCCGCCCACCAAGCTCGACACGAAGGCCGACGTCACCTTCCAGCCGGGTGAGGGCATCACCGGTATCCACCTCACCGTCGAGGGCACCGTCCCGGGCATCGACAACGACGCGTTCGTCGCCGCCGCCGAGGGTGCCAAGAAGAACTGCCCGGTCAGCAAGGCCCTGACCGGTACGACGATCACCCTGGACGCCAAGCTCGCCTGAAGCGCACACGTCCACCGGCGCCGCGCCCGCTACAAGGGGGGCGCGGCACCGCCGTTTCCAGGGCGCGCGCCCCGCGCCTCGTGTCCGGTCGTCATGCGCGTGCTCCTGATGGGGTGGCGGTGTGCTCTCGGTGCGTCGTCCCGTGCGGCCGGGTCAGAAGGTGTCCCGGTACTCGCGCAGGATCGTCCTCGTGCGTTGGACGGAGGCCGCCGTCGCGGACATGTGGTCCAGGACCTCCAGGTACAGGGCCACCTCGTCCCGCGAGTCGAGATAGAGGGCGCCGGTCAGGTACTCGCTGTAGACCATGTCGGGCAGCTCCGGCTCCTGGAAACGGAACAGCACGAACGGGGTGGCCGTTCCGGGGTGTGGCCCGGCGGCGAATTCGGCCACCTGCAAGGTGATCCCCGGGTTCTCACTGGCCTCCAGGAGCCGGTCGAGCTGGTCGCGCATCACCTCGGGACGCGCGCTCACCGGTCTTCGCAGCACCGTCTCGTCCATGACCACCCACAGGCGCGGCGCGTCCTCGCGGGTGAGCAGCCGCTGCCGGGCCAGGCGCAGCGCCACATGCCGCTCGATGTCCTGGGGGCGGACCTGTCCGACGGTCCCCGCCTCCAGCACGGCGCGGGCGTAGTCCTCGGTCTGCAGCAGTCCGGGCACGAAGTGCGGCTCGTAGGACCGGATGAGGCGGGCGGCGCCCTCCAGACTGACGTACAGACTGAACCAGTCGGGCAGCACATCGTGGTACCGCTGCCACCAGCCCGGCCGGTTGGCCTCCTCGGCGAGCCGGACGAAGGCGGTGATCTCCTCGTCGGGAACGCCGTACCGCGTGAGCAGCACCTGCACATACGGGATCTTCAACGCGACATCGGCGGTCTCCATGCGCCGCACGGTCGCCGGAGCGACCCGCAGCACCTCCGCCGCCTCCTCGCGCTTGAGCCCCGCGGACTCCCGCAACTCCTGCAACCGCCGCCCGAGCACCACCTGCCCCACGGTCGGCGCAGCCCGCCGCTCACTCACGCCACGCCTCCCCTGCGCGTCCAAGTACCCCAGCAGTGTGGCATGTTCGGGTGCGCGTGCGATGGGGTCTGCGGGGAACGGATGATTTCCGTGACGGGAGCCGGTCTGTTGCGCCGGTGCCGGGAGGGGGACGCCGGAAGCGTGCGGGGGAGCATAACGGGCGGACGGCGCGTCGGAGACCGGCGAAACCCTCAGGACCCCAGTGACTGAAGGTATTTGACCGTCGCCGGGTCGGCGGGCAGGAACGTCTCGATGGCCAGCTCCGCCACGGTCACATCCATCGGGGTGTTGAAGGTGGAGATGGACGAGACGAAGGACAGCACCCGGCCGTCGTGCTCGATCCGCAGCGGCAGCGCGAAGTGCGGTGCGGGCTCGTCCGGTTCGGGCCCGGGTTCCGGCTCGCCCCGGTCCGGGACCGGATACGCCGCCACCTCCTCGTACAGCGCCCGCAGGGCCGGCGAGCGCTGCAGGGCGATCTGGCGCTCCATCTGCGCCAGCAAGTGCCCCCGCCACTGGCCGAGGTTGCGGATGCGCGGCGCCAGACCCTCCGGATGCAGGGTGAGCCGCATCGCGTTCAGGGGCGGGGCGAGCAGCCGCTCCGGGACGCCCTCCAGAAGCAGCGCGATGCCCCGGTTCGCGGCCACCACGTCGTACCGTGCGTCCACCACCAGGGCCGGATACGGCTCGTAGCCCCCGATCAGCCGCTCCACGCCCGCGCGCAGCGTCTCCATCGACGGGTCGTCCAGCGGCGTCTGCGGGTAGTGCGGGGCGTAACCGGCCGCCAGCAGCAGCGCGTTGCGCTCCCGCACCGGGACGTCGAGGTGCTCGGCGAGCTTCAGCACCATCTCCTCGCTCGGCCGTGCCCGTCCCGTCTCGATGAAGCTGATGTGCCGGGCCGACGAGCCCGCGCGCAGCGCCAACTCTAACTGGCTGACCCGTCTCCGCTCCCGCCAGCCCCGCAGCAGCGGGCCGATGGCCGGGCCGGAAGGGGCCGGTGAGGAGGCGGCGGCGCCGGTCGCGACAATGGTCATACGGAGGACCGTAGCCGAGGCGTGGTGCATGGACGACCGGCCGGACTGATCCCGGCTGGTGTCGTGGGCGGGACCGAGACCACCGTTGTCGCGGACGCCCTCGCGGCGGAGTGCGTCCGAAGCCGACGGCCCGGAGGCACGGCCGTGCGTACGGCGCGCCACGGAGGGGATGTGGCAAGGTGGGGCGCACCCCGCCCCCCTCGTACGGAAGGAGCAAAGGTCATGCCCGTCGAACCGCTGTCGCAGAAGGAGATCGAGGACCGGCTGGCGGAGCTGCCCGGCTGGTCACTGGACGGCGACCGGCTCGCCCGCTCCTACCGGCTCGGCTCGCACTTCGCGGCGACCGCGCTGGTCGTGCACATCGCCCAGGTGCAGGAGGAACTCGACCACCACTCCGACTGCACCCTCGGGTACAACACCGTCTCCCTCACGGTGAACACGCACAGCGTGGGCGGACGCGTCACCGAACTGGACTTCGGCCTCGCCCGCCGCATCGAGGAACTGGCACCCGGACACGGGGCGCACTGAACGGGGAACGGCACGTGCTGGACTACGACAAGGAGGCCGAGGAGTACGACTCCTCGCGCGGTGGCGAGCCGCGCGCCGCGGCGGCGGCCGACGCCGTGCTCGGACTGATACCGCAGGACGCGCGCCGGCTGCTGGACGTGGGCTGCGGCACGGGGATCGTGACCCGGCGGCTCGCGGCCGGGCGGCCGGGGCTGCGCGTCACCGGCGCGGACCTGACGTACGGGATGGTGCGCCGGGCCGCCGCCCGGCTGCCGGGCGCCGTCGTCCTCGCCGACAGCCGTCGACTGCCGTTCGCGGACGCGACGTTCGACGCGGTGACCAGCGTATGGCTGCTGCATCTCCTGGAGGGACCCGGGGCCGTCCGGGCCGTGCTCGCCGAGTGCGCCCGGGTGCTGCGTCCGGGCGGTGTGTACGTCACCACCGTCGACAAGGCCGCCGCCCACGACGTGGGCAGCGACATCGACGCCGCGCTCGCCCGGCGCCCGCGCCGGCCGGCCGGCGACGCCGCGGAGACGGTCGCGGCGCACGCCGCCGCGTGCGGTCTGGTGCCGGCCGGAGGGGCCCGCTTCCGCGGTGTCGGCCAGGGCCGCAGTCCCCGCGGCACGGTGGCGGACCTGCGGCGCGGCTGGTTCACCACGCTGACGCCGGGCGATCCGCTCGGGGAGCGGATAGCCGCCCGGCTGGCCGCACTACCGGACCAGAACCGGCCGCGCCCCGACCCGGTGTTCACCCTGCGGGCCTTCCGAAAGCCCCTGGTCTGACGGGAAGGTCACGGCATCGGCTGTCGAAAGCCCTTCTTTGAAAGGGAAGTTCACCGGACGAGCGCTGAGAGATCCCAGGTTCCGGCCGGACCCCGGCTCCCCGGGGGGCGGTGCGCCGGCCGTGGACGGTCCACGGGTCGGCGTACGGTCAGAACACGCTGTCCCCCGGGCAGGTGGACCGCGGCGAGGCCGGTGCGGGCCGTGAACGCAGCGGCCGCATGGGGTGGGCGAGCGCCCAGGCACCGATGAGGTTGCCGCCGCGGCACCCCGATTTTGCTGCTCCGGCAAGGGAAGTGGCCTTCGTGCGGTACGCCGGCGCAGGCTGGCGGTACCGAGACGAGAGGCTGACCCACCATGGCGCACGAGCAGCACCACGACCACCATGGCGAACGCGGCGAGCACGGCCATCACGGTCACCGGCATGGCCACCGCGGCGACACCGACATCGACTGGGCCGAGATGGCTTCGATGCTGGAGTCGCAGGCGGAACTGTTCGCCCCCTTGTACAAGAGCGTCATGGCGTGGCTGGCGCAGGAGGCGCCGGAGCCCGGCCTGATCGTCGACACGGGCAGCGGACCCGGCGTCGTCTCCGGTCTCTTCGCCGAGGCGTTCCCCGGCGCGCGGGTCGTCGCGGTGGACGGTTCCGGCCCGCTGCTGGAACGAGCCCGCGCCCGGGCCGCCCGTCTCGGCCTGACCGACCGCTTCGGCACCATCACCGGTGAACTCCCAGACGCGCTCGCCGAGTTGGATTACCCGGCCGACCTGCTGTGGGCCAGCAACAGCCTGCATCACCTGGGCGACCAGCGGGCCGCCCTCGCCGCGTTCGCGGAGCGGCTCGCGCCGGGCGGCACCCTGGCCCTGCTGGAGGGCGGGCTGCCCGCCCGGTTCCTGCCGCGGGACATCGGCTTCGGCCGTCCGGGACTGCAGGCGCGCCTCGACGCGGTCGAGGCGGAGTGGTTCGCGCGGATGCGGGCCGAGCTGCCCGGCGTCGTCGCCGAGGCCGAGGACTGGCCGGCCCTGCTGACCGCCGCCGGACTGAAGCACACCGGCACGCGGAGCTTCCTCCTGGACCTGCCCGCTCCGGTCGACGACCGGGCCCGGGCGTATGCCGCCGCCGCCCTGGCGCGGCTGCGCGAGGCCCTGGCCGACGGTGCCGACGCCGATGACCGCGCCACCCTCGACCGTCTCCTCGACCCGGAGGACGAGGCGAGCGTGCACCGCCGGACGGACGTGTTCGTGCTGAAGGCGCACACGGTGTACACGGCGGTGCGACCCGTCTGACGCGCGCGCCCGGTGCCGCGTGGCACGCGGCACCGGGCGGGCCTGCCCGATCGTCGGAATCGGCTGTTCCGGTCCCCCGGATCAGAGGTTCCGGGCGTCCCGGATCAGTTGCTGTTGATGAACTGCTGCGCCAGTGACTGGCCGAGCGAGACCGCCGCGCTGTGGCTCTCGATCGGCGACACCTTGGAGTTCTTGAACAGGATGTACGTCACGCCCGAGTCCGCGCCGCCGGTCTCCGGGTTGGAGTCGATGCCCAGTGCCTGCGCGGTGGCGTACGAGGCCTCGCCGATGATCTGCGTGGGGCCGGTGTCGCCGACGACCGCGTACTCGACCTTGTTGTTGTAGATGACCGCGACCACGCCGCCGCCCTTGATGCCGGCGTTGGAGTAGTTCCAGATGCTGCTGGAGCTCGGTACGACGACGTAGGGGAGCGAGTCGGCGCGCAGCGGGGCACCGTTGGACTGGTGGAAGGCGGTGTCGTTTTGGAACCAGGGGTCGGTGCCGCTGTTGCACTTGCTGGTGACCTGGCCGTCGCAGTCGATGTCCATGTCGGCCTTCCAGAACACCGCGCCGTTCTTGCCGCACACGGGGATCGTGGCCGAGGTCTCTTCGTCGGTCTTGTACTTGCCGTTCGATATCTGCGAACAGGACGTCACCTTGGCGAGGAGGGCGGCCGCGCTGACCGTGCCCTCCTGGGCGGACTTGGGGGTGGACGCCCCCGAGGCGTTGGCGGGGAGCGCCGCGGTGGCGAGGAGCGCGGCGCCGGCGGCTGCGGCGAGGGTCAGTGTTCGAGTGTTCACTGTGGGGAGACCCTTCTGTTAGGAAAGTTTCCTTACCGGGTGCGGTACAAGGTGGCCCTATCGCCATGGCCGCGTCAAGACCTCATACCAAGGCAGCGGGCACGAGTTGCGGACCGCGGAGGAAAACCCCAGCTCGTGGCCGCCCTCGCCGCATGAAGATTGCCGCGCAACACGGGCCGGTCGCCGCGCAACGCCCGGGTCGGCGGGCCGCACCGGGTCAGCGGGTCACACCGGGTCAGCGGGACATGCCGAGCCGACGGGCCGGGCCGCACCGGGCCGTTCCTCGCCGCCGCTCACACACGACGGCGCGCCCCGAAACCGCCGTGGAAGCGGTCCGGGGCGCGCCGCGGAGTCGTCGTCCGTCAGACCACGTCGAACGTCGCCGGGTCCGGGCCGATGCGCCGGTCCTCGTTGAGCGCGCTGATCGCCGCCATGTCCTCGGTGTCCAGCGAGAAGTCGAAGACCTCGATGTTCTCCTTGATGCGCGACGGCGTCACGGACTTCGGGATCACGACGTTGCCGAGCTGGATGTGCCAGCGCAGCACGATCTGGGCCGGGGTCCGGTTGTGCTTCTGCGCGATGGCCACGATCGCCGGGACCTCCAGCAGGCCCTTGCCCTGGCCGAGCGGCGACCACGCCTCGGTGGTGATGCCCTGCTCCGCGTGGTACTCCCGCGCCGCGTGCTGCTGCAGATGCGGGTGCAGCTCGATCTGGTCCACCGCCGGGATGATGGACGTCGCGTCGATCAGCGTCCGAAGGTGCTCCGGAAGGAAGTTGGAGACACCGATCGCCTTGGCGCGGCCGTCCGCGTAGATCGCCTCGAGGGCCTTGTACGTCTCGACGAACGTGCCCCGGGACGGCAGCGGCCAGTGGATGAGATACAGGTCCACGTACTCCAGGCCGAGCTTCTCCAGCGAGGTGTCGAAAGCGCGCAGCGTGGAGTCGTACCCGTGGTCGCTGTTCCAGAGCTTGGTGGTGATGAAGAGGTCCTGGCGCGCCACGCCGGAGGCGGCGACCGCCTTCCCGACCCCCTCTTCGTTGCCGTAGATCGCGGCTGTGTCGATGCTGCGGTACCCCGCCTCCAGGGCGGTGGCGACGGCGCTCTCCGCCTCGGCGTCCGGCACCTGCCAGACGCCGAAGCCCAGCTGGGGCATCTCGACGCCGTTGTTCAGAATGATCGGGGGGACCTTGCTGCTCACTAGCTCTCGATCCTTCAAGTCGTCGGGTGGTACTCCTATCGTCAACGATCACAGGTCCGTGTGCATTCCATCCCGGGGATTTCCCCGCGGAATCTCGGGCCGCACCCGACAGATCGGCCGGAAACGGATCGGACCTCCTTGGTTCGGACCATTGACCGGGTCTCCTCATCCCGTGACCGGGTCTCCTCATCCCGCAACGCTGCAACGCGGCACCGGACGAGTCACTGAACCAGGTGCACGCATGCACGCATGTGAACATCACCGCCTGCCAGGCTGGGGTCCTTCCTCGTACGGATCCGCCCCTCACCAGCACCGACACGACAGGGGCGCCGCCGCTCGAGGAGGCGGCGGCCCCCGTGTGCCGGGGTTCCCGCGCCGGCGGCGCGTTGGTCCGCGCGCGTTTCGTGCAGCCACGACGCGCCGTTCGTGCAGGCGTCGGCGGCAACGCGCCTTGCACACTCGGTGGTCAGGCAATGACGCTTCTTGACCGAGACGCGAAGGCGGAACTCCATGCGGACGTTCGTCTACACATCCCACCCCTCGCGGGTGATCTTCGGTTCCGGCACCATGGACCGACTCCGCGAGGAGATCGAGCGGCTCGGCCGTCGCCGGGTCCTGCTGCTGTCCGGCCCGACCCTCGCGCAGGCTTCCGCGCGGGTCCGTGCGGCGCTCGGCGATCTGGTGGTGGCCGAGTTCGACGGCGCGGCCATGCACACCCCGGTGGAGGTGACCGAGCGGGCGCTCACCGTCCTCCGGGGGGCGTCCGCCGACTGCCTGGTCGCGGTCGGCGGCGGATCGACGACGGGCCTGTCGAAGGCGCTGGCGCTGCGCACCGGCCTGCCGCAGGTGATCCTTCCGACCACCTACGCCGGCTCCGAGGTGACCCCCGTGCTCGGCGAGACTCAGGACGGGCACAAGGTCACGCAGTCCTCGCCCGCGATCCTGCCCGGCACTGTCGTCTACGACGTCGACCTCACGCTCACCCTGCCGGTTCCCCTGTCGGTGACCAGCGGCGTGAACGCCCTCGCGCACGCCGTGGAGGCCCTGTACTCAGCGGACGCGAACCCGGTCACCGACGGGCAGGCCCTGGAGGCGATCTCCCGGATCGGACGGGCGTTGCCCCGCCTCGCGGCCGACCCGGCCGACCGTGAGGCGCGCGCGGATCTGCTGGAGGCGGCCTGGCTCGCCGGCATCTGCCTGGCCACGGTCGGGATGGGCCTGCACCACAAGCTCTGTCACACGCTGGGCGGCAGCTTCGGCCTGCCGCACGCCCAGACCCACACCGTGATCCTGCCGTACGCCATGGCCTACAACGCGCCCGCGGCCCCCGAGGTGATGCGCAGGATCGCCGAGGCCCTCGGCGTGCCGGACGCCCCCGCCGGTGTCCACGACATGGTGGCGTCCCTGGGCGGGCCCACCTCACTGCGCGAGCTGGGCATGGCGGAGTCCGATCTGGCCCGTGCGGCCGAGCTGGCCGCCGCGACGCCGTACCCGAATCCGCGCGAGGTGACCGCGGAGGGCATCGCGGCCCTGCTGTCCGACGCCTGGCACGGGCGCCGCCCGGCCACCCGGCAGAGCGATGCGGACCTCCGGCTGAGGCGGCTGACCGACCAGGTCGTGGCGAGCTTCGCGAACGCCCCCGATCCCCGGGTCGGCGCCCTGCTCGCCGATCTCGTCCGGCACCTCCACACCTTCGTGACCGACAACGACCTCACCGAGTCCGAATGGCAGGGCGCGATCGACTTCCTCACCCGGACCGGACAGCTGTGCGGCCCCACCCGGCAGGAGTTCGTGCTGCTGTCGGACACGCTCGGCGTGTCCAGCACGGTGGATCTGCTGACCAACTCCCGCACCCCGGACACCACTCCCTCCGCGGTCCTCGGCCCCTTCTATGTGGAGGGCCCGCCCGAGGTCCCGCACGGCAGTGACATCTCGGGCGGACTCGGCGGCACCCCGCTGTGGGTGGACGTACAGGTGACGGACACGGCCGGCCTGCCCGTCAAGGACGCGGTCGTGGACGTGTGGCAGTCCAACGAGGACGGGTTCTACGACGTGCAGCTCCCCGATCTCGAGGGGCCGGTGCTGCGGGCCCGGCTGCGCACCGACGCCGAGGGACGGCTCACGTTCTGGTCGATCCTGCCCGCGGAGTACCCGATCCCGGACGACGGCCCGGTCGGGCAGATGCTCGCCGCGGTCGGCCGCCACCCCTACCGGGCGCCCCACCTGCACTTCATGATCGACGCGCCCGGCCACCGCAGGCTGGTCACCCAGCTGTTCGTGGCGGGCGGCGAGTACCTGGACAGCGACACCGTCTTCGGCGTCAAGGACGAACTCGTCGTCGACTACGCCCCGCAGACCGGCCCCACCCCCGACGGCCGCCGCGTCGACGGCGAGTGGCGCCGCCTCTCCCACACCTTCCGTATCGCCCCGTCGGCCGAGTGACCGAGGAGTGCCCCTCATGACCCGCACCACCACCGCCAACCCCGGCGGCTACGACACCGACGTCCTGGTCGTCGGCAGCGGCCCGGCCGGCGGCTCGGCCGCCCTGCTCCTGGCCACGTACGGCATTCGCACCCTGCTCGTGACGAAGTACGGCTGGCTGGCCAACACCCCACGGGCGCACATCACCAACCAGCGCACCATGGAGGTGCTGCGCGACCTCGGCCTCGAGTCCGAGGCGCTGGCCGTCGGCAGCCCGTCGCACCTCATGGGCGACACCGTGCTGTGCACGGCGCTCGCCGGCGAGGAGATCGGGCGGATCCGCAGCTGGGGCACCGGTCCCGACTCGCTGACCGAGTACGGTTCGAAGAGCCCCTCCACGATGGTCGACCTGCCGCAGACCTTCCTCGAACCGATCCTGGTGAACAACGCGGCGGCCCGCGGTGCCAAGGTCCGCTTCGACACCGAGTTCCTGAGCTTCACGCAGGACGAGGACGGCGTCACGGCGCTCCTGCGTGACCGGATCCGCGGCGACGAGTTCACCGTGCGGGCCCGCTATCTGATCGGCGCGGACGGCGGACGCAGCACCGTCGCCGAGCAGCTCGGTCTCCCGTTCGACGGCGAGATGGCCAAGGCGGGCAGCATGAACATCGTCTTCAAGGCCGATCTGAGCCGCTACACCGCCCACCGTCCCAGCGTCCTGTACTGGGTGCTGCGGCCCGGCGCGGAGACGGGCGGCATCGGCATGGGCCTGGTCCGCATGGTCCGTCCCTGGAACGAGTGGCTGCTGGTGTGGGGCTACGACATCGAGCAGCCGCCGCCCCAGGTGGACGAGGCGGAGGCACGGCGGATCGTGCGCGATCTCATCGGCGACGCCGAACTCCCGGTGGAGATCGAGTCGATCTCGCTGTGGACCGTCAACCACAGTTATGCCACGGTGTATTCGTCCGGCCGGGTGTTCTGCACGGGCGACGCCGTGCACCGGCACCCGCCGTCCAACGGCCTCGGTTCCAACACCTCGGTCCAGGACTCCTACAACCTGGCCTGGAAGCTGGCCATGGTGATCCGCGGCGAGGCGGACCCCACACTGCTCGACAGCTACACGGCCGAACGAGCCCCCGTGGGGCGGCAGATCGTCGAGCGGGCGAATCTGAGCCGCGACCAGTTCGGGCCGATCTTCGAGGTGCTCGGCGTCGGTGCCGGGAGCGACGAGGGGACCATCACCGAGGGCCTCGCGGCGGTGCGGGCGGCCACCGCGGAGGGTGCCAAGCGGCGGCTTCTGCTGGAGGAGGCCATCCAGCTCAAGAACTACGAGTTCAACGCGCACGGTGTCGAGCTGAACCAGCGCTATGCCTCCGGCGCGGTCCTCGCGGACGAGAGCGCCGCCGAGATCCGGGAGGACGACCCGGAGCTGGTGGCCAGGCCGACGAGCCGGCCGGGCGCCAAAGTGCCCCACGCCTGGCTCGTGGACGCCCAGGGCGAGCGGATCTCCACGCTCGACGTGGTCGGCAAGGGCGTGTTCACCGTGCTGACCGGCTTGTCGGGCGGTGTCTGGGAGGCGGCGGCCGAGGCGTGCCGGGACGAACTCGGCGTACCGCTGCGGTTCGTGCGGATCGGCGACGCGGACTTCCGTGACGCGTACGGCGAGTGGCGCCGGGCCGGCGAGATCGGCGAGGACGGAGTGCTGCTGATACGCCCGGACGGCTATGTGGCCTGGCGGCGCATGGCGGCTCCCGGCACCGAGGCCACGGCCCGGCAGGAGCTGACCGGGGCCCTGAGCCGGGTGCTGGGGCGGTAGGGTCCATCGGCGTGGGCCAGGGGCTCGCGCTGGTGCTCGAACGCTGACGGCAGGGGCGGGGCACGGCCCAAGGCCGGTGCCGCCCCTCCGCGGAGCTCTCAGCCCGCGCGCCGCACCGCGGCCGGGGTCGTCCCCAGCCGGGCACGCATCACCCGCGTCAGATGCTCCTGGTGGGAGAACCCGCAGTCGGCGGCCACCTGCCCGATCGGTGTGCATCCGGTGCGCAGCAGCCGGCAGGCCTGCTGCAGGCGCAGATTGAGGAGGTACTGGTGCGGGGACTGCCCCGTGCTGGCCCGGAACTGCCGGGTGAACTGGCTGCGGCTGAGCGAGGCGGCGGCGGCCAGGTCCGTGACCGGCAGCGGTTCGGCGAGCCGCTCCTGCATGAGGTCCCGTACGGCCGACAGCTGCCGCTCCGACAGCCCCGACGGCACGGGCGGCGGCTCGGCCGGGCGAGCCGCATGGCGCCGTACGAGCTGCGCGGCCAGCATGTCCTCCAACTGGTCCGCATACGTCTGCGCGGAGGGCTCCCAGCGGCGCACCGTGTCCTCCAGCGCCAGCACGAGCTGCTCGGTGAGCGGATCCGTGGCTCCCAGCTCCTCGGACAGCTCCACGGGACGGCCGTCATTGGCCTCCCGCAGCGCCTCGTCCGCCAGGTACGCGTGCACGGTGTCGAGCTGTCCGTCCAGCTCGACGGAGAGCGTCCGACCGGCCGGCTGGAGAAACAGTCCGCCGGCGGGGATCTTCCCCGCCCGCGCCTCGGCTCCCCGTCCCCGCCGTACGGTCACGGGCCCGCTGCGGTGCAGGATCACCAGGTGGGTCGGGGCGGGCTCGAAGTCCGCGTGGTAGGGCGCTTCCTCCTGGGCCGAGACGTACAGCCGCTCCCAGCCGAGCCCCGCGCTGCTGCCGCGCGGCCGCACCCCGGGCTGCCGGAGGATCCCGACCGTGTCGGCGATTCCCAGCTCAGCCATGGTGCGACCTCCTCGTGACACCGATCCGATTGCTTGAACATTAAATCACGATGGGGTGAACGCGTCGAGGCTCGCCATGCCCGACGGGCGCGGCGCGGGTGCGGCGCGGGTGCGGCGCGGGTGCGGCGCGCGAGTCGCGGAGCGCGGTGTCCGGCTCAGGTCCGGTACAGCGCCTCCACCTCGTTCGCGTACGCCTTCTCGATCGCCTTGCGCTTCAGCTTCAGCGACGGAGTGAGCAGCCCGTGCTCCTCGGTGAACTGGTGCGCGAGGATACGGAAGGTGCGGATCGACTCGGCCTGCGAGACCAGCGTGTTCGCCGCGACCACCGCCCGCCGCACCTCGGTCTCCAGGTCGCGGTCGCGCACCAGCTGGGCCGGGGTGAGCCGCGGCTTGTCGCGCATCTGCAGCCAGTGCTCCACGGCCTCGGCGTCGAGGGTGATCAACGCGGCGATGTAGGGGCGGTCATTGCCCACGACGACGCACTGCGCGACCAGCGGATGGTCCCGTACCCGCTCCTCCAGCGGCCCCGGCGAGACGCTCTTGCCGCCGGAGGTCACCAGGATCTCCTTCTTGCGCCCGGTGATGGTGAGGAAGCCGTCCTCGTCCAGGGACCCCAGGTCACCGGTGGCGAGCCAGCCGTCGTGCAGGGCCTCGTCCGTGGCCTTCTGGTTGTTGAGATAGCCCTGGAAGACATGGCTGCCGTGCAGCCAGATCTCGCCGTCGTCCGCGATGTGCACCGTGGTGCCGGGGATGGCCTGGCCCACCGTGCCGTACCGGGTGCGCCCGGGCGGGTTCGCCGTCGCGGCCGCCGTGGTCTCCGTGAGCCCGTAGCCCTCGTAGATCTGCACGCCCGCGCCCGCGAAGAACAGCCCGAGCCGGCGGTCCATCGCCGAGCCGCCGGACATCGCGTGCCGTACCCGGCCGCCCATCGCCGCACGGATCTTGGCGTACACGACCTTGTCGAAGAACTGGTGCTGCATCCGCAGGCCCGCCGAGGGGCCGGGGCCAATGCCCCACGCCTTCGCCTCGATCGCGTCCGCGTACCTGACGGCGGCCTCGACCGCCTTCTCGAAGGGCCTGGCGCGGCCCTCCTTCTCGGCCCTGCGGCGGGCCGCGTTGAAGACCTTCTCGAAGATGTACGGCACGGCCAGGAAGAACGTCGGCTTGAACGCGGCCAGGTCGGGCAGCAGCGCTGACGCGTTCAGCTGCGGCTGGTGGCCGAGCTTGACCCTGCCGCGCAGGGCCGCGACCTGCACCATGCGCCCGAAGACATGCGCCAGCGGCAGGAACAGCAGCGTGGCCGCCTCATCGCCTCTGCGGGAGTGGAAGACCGGTTCCCAGCGGTCGATGACCGTGTCGGCCTCGAACATGAAGTTGCCGTGCGAGATCACACAGCCCTTGGGCCGGCCGGTGGTGCCCGATGTGTAGATGACGGTCGCCGTCGTCTCGGGGGTGACCGCCTGCCGGTGCCGGTGCACCACCTCGTCCCCGACGTGCGCGCCCGCGTCGTACAGCTCGTGCAGGGCGCCGGCGTCCAGTTGCCACAGCCGGTGCAGCTGCGGCAGCCGGTCGATCACCGTCGCGATGGTCATCGCGTGGTCCTCGTGCTCCACCATCGCGGCCGACACCTGGGCGTCATGCAGCATCCAGAACACCTGCTCCGCCGACGAGGTGGGATAGACCGGCACCACCTCGGCGCCGATGGTCCACAGCGCGTAGTCGAACAGCGTCCACTCGTAGCGTGTACGGCACATGATCGCGACCCGGTCCCCGAACCGGACCCCCTGGGCCAGCAGGCCCTTCGCGAGGGCGAGGACCTCGTCACGGAACTCGGCGGCGGTCACCTCGCGCCAGTGCCCCTCCTCGTCCTTGCGGCCGAGGGCGATACGGAGCGGATCTTCCTGGGCGTACTCGAAGACGACGTCGGCCAGACCGCCCACCGGCGGTGTCGACGCCGCCGGTGGGTTGGTGAACTCGCGCAATCCCCGCTCCTTGTGGCGCTCCGCACAGCGCGGTGAAAGCTACCCCACCGCACGACGGGGCGGGAGGGGGTCGGAAACCCGCGGGCAGCGCGCAAAACGCACAGGTCAGCCCTGGAAAAATACGAGCAAAGTGGTTGGTGGCGGGACAAAATTCCTTACGGCGTCGTAGGTTCCGGCCCGGCAATCTCCACGGAATCTGTACGACGCGCTTACCGCCCCGCACACCCTACTCGCCAGTAGTACGGAGTGGTGACCCGGACCCCGGATCGCCCCGCCACGCCGCTGTCTCCTACAGCGCCCACGGCCCCGTTTCCGTCACCCCGGCCCACGTCGACCGCGCCCGTACCAGGACCAGCGCCCGCACGAGCCGTCCCCGCCACACAGGCGGCCGTCAGTGCCGCGTCGACCCCGGAGGGGCACACAGCCCACCCACCCGTGCCCGGCGCGGAGACTACCGGCGGTGCAGCCGGTCCCCGCTCGCCAGGATCGCCGCCGTGAGCGCCCGGGCCGTGTGCTGCGCCGGGCCCGGACGCTCGCCCTGGACCAGGACGAAGTCGACCTCTCCCAGCTCCGGCAGCCCCGCCCGCTCCGGAACCCGCACCAGGCCCGGCGGGACCATCCCCCGGGAGTGGGCCATCACGCCGAGGCCGGCCCGGGCCGCCGCGATCAGGCCGTTGAGGCTGCCGCTCGTGCACGCGATGCGCCAGGCGCGCCCCTGCTTCTCCAGCGCCTGAAGGGCACGCGCCCGAGTGATGCCCGGCGGCGGATAGACGATCAGCGGCACCGGCCGGTCGGGATCCAGCCGCAGCCACTCCGCGCCGATCCACACCAGCCGGTCGTGCCGGACCAGTTGGCCGCGCGGGTCCTGGAGACGCCGCTTGGCCAGCACCAGATCGAGGCGGCCCGCCGCGAGCTGTTCGTGCAGCGTGCCCGACAGCTCGACGGTCAGCTCCAGGTCCACCTCGGGGTGGTCGTGGCGGAAGCGCTCCAGGATCTCCGGCAGCCGGGTCAGCACGAAGTCCTCCGAGGCGCCGAACCGCAGCCGGCCCCGCAGCCGGGTGCCGGTGAAGAACGCCGTGGCCTGCTCGTACACCTCCAGGATCCGCTGCGCGAAGCCCAGCATCGCCTCGCCCTCCTCCGTGAGCCGGACGGAGTGCGTGTCCCGGGCGAACAGCGGGCGCCCGGTCGCGTCCTCCAGCCGCCGCACATGCTGGCTCACCGTGGACTGGCGCAGCCCGAGGCGCCGGGCGGCCTGGGTGAAGCTCAGCGTCTGGGCCACCGCCAGGAAGGTGCGGAGCTGCGCGGGGTCGTACACGTCCTCCAGGTTATCGCGTAACGCAATGACAGTCAGAGCGGTGTGCGGGATTCCCGATCGCTCGCCGCGGGAGGACGATGGGGAGGGCACGACCGTGTCCGACCCCCGACGTACAGCGACATAGTGGAGCACAGTGAAACGCCTGCGATGGCCGCGTTGGATGCCCGTCGACCCCTATATCCTCCTGCTGCTGGGTACCGTGGGACTCGCGGCCCTCGTCCCGGCGCGGGGCACGGCCGCGAACGTCTCCTCCGGAGCCTCCACGGCGGCCATCGGCCTCCTCTTCTTCCTGTACGGCGCCCGCCTCTCCACCCGTGAGGCGCTGACGGGACTGAAGCACTGGCGACTCCATGTCACCGTGCTGGCCTGCACGTTCGTCATCTTCCCGGTGCTGGGCCTCGCTGCCCGCGGCCTGGTGCCGGTGCTGCTGACGCACAGCCTCTACACCGGCCTGCTCTTCCTCACGCTCGTCCCCTCGACCATCCAGTCGTCGATCGCCTTCACCTCGATCGCCCGGGGCGATGTGCCCGCGGCGATCTCCGCGGGCACCTTCTCCTCCCTCGCCGGCATCGTGCTCACCCCCCTGCTCGCGGCGGCGCTGCTCGGCAACAGCGGCGGCGGGTTCTCCGCGGACTCGCTCGTCGCGATCGTGCTCCAACTGCTGGTGCCGTTCCTCGCGGGGCAGCTGCTGCGGCGCTGGATCGGCGGCTTCATCACCCGGCACAAGCAGGTGCTCGGGCTCGTCGACCGCGGCTCGATCCTGCTGGTCGTCTACACCGCCTTCAGCGAGGGCATGGTCCAGGGCATCTGGCACCAGGTGAGCCCGCTCAGGCTGGGCGAACTGTTCGTGGTCGAGGCGGTCCTGCTCGCCGTGATGCTCGCCCTGACCTGGTACGGCAGCCGGGCACTGGGCTTCAGCCGGGAGGACCGGATCGCGATCCAGTTCGCCGGGTCCAAGAAGTCCCTCGCCTCCGGACTGCCCATGGCGAGCGTCCTGTTCGGCGCGCACGCCTCACTGGCCGTGCTCCCGCTGATGCTCTTCCACCAGATGCAGCTCATGGTGGGGGCGGTGATCGCCAAGCGCCGCGCACACGACCCCGAACCGCCGGCGGTCAGCCCCGCGACAGCCGCAGCGCCACGAACCGCGGTCGGTACAGAGACACGTTCCGGCTGAGGCGCACCTGTGCCGCGGCACCCGTCGCCGTCGGACGCCCGTGTCGTCGCGCGCGCAGTGCCGCCGCTCTCCCGGTCGTGGTGCGGGAGAGCGGTGAGCAGCACGGCCGCGCAGACCAGGGCCGGGACCAGGCCGAGCCCGGTCCCGGCCCGCCGTCGTGCCGTGGCGTCGTCGGGCACGCCCGGGACGTCAGCGGCCGGCGCCCACCCGGTCCATGGGCAGCCACAGCACGGTGTCCCGCGCGGAGACCGCGGCGCCGGTGCGCAGCGCGGCGATCTCGTCGTCGCCGAGCGCCCGGTCGTAGACCCGTACGTCGTCGATCGCGCCGGTGAAGAAGGCCCGGCTGTCCATCCGCTGACCGATGTGCACACCGAAGGGGGAGTTGCGGCTCACGGAACCGGGCACGTCCGCCGTGCTGAGCGCCGTGCCGTCGATGAAGAGGGTGAGCCGGCCTCCGCCCCGGCGCAGCGCGAGATGGTGCCACTGGCCGTCGTTGTACGCGCCGGAGGTGCGCACATACGCGGACTGCGGGGCCGAGGCACCGTCGCGGACCGTGATCAGGCCCTGGACGCGGTGGGAGGCGGGCTCCCCGCGCAGCCACACCTGGGGCTGTGAGGTGCCGATGCCGCCCATCCAGAGCAGGGGCTGCTCACCGGTCGTCGCCGTGTACCGGAACCACAGCGAGGCGGTGAAGTCCTTGCTCCCGAGCGGCAGTCGGGACTGGTACGGCAGGCGTACGGCGTCGTCGGTGCCGTCGAACTGGAGGGCGCCGCCGAACACCCCGTCCGTCTGCCGCGCGCCGCCCAGGACCGCGGCGGGCCGGGCGCCCGGGGCCAGGTCGGGTGTCGTCGGGTCGGGGCCGCGCCGCGGCTGCAGCCAGTCCTCGGTGAAGCGGGCGAAGCGGATCTCGTCCCGCGCGTCGACCGCGCCGCCCTCGTAGAGGAGTCCCACGGTGTCCCCGCCGGCGCGGACCAGGTCCGAGTAACCGGACCAGTCCGTGGTGACGACCGTGCCGCGGTCCACGCTGTCCCAGGTGCGTCCGCCGTCGTAGGAGGAGCGGATCATCATCGTCCGGCGGCGGTCCGGGTCGCCGGGGCAGGCCAGCAGGATGCGGTCGCCGAGACGCAGCATCGAGCCCTGCACCTGGGGTGCGTACAGGTCCGGCAGATCGCGGAAGGGCGCGACGAAGCTGCTGCCGCCGTCGCGGCTGACGGTCTGGGTGCGGTGGCCGAGGTCGGTGCCGTCCTGCTCGCGCCCGCTGACGAGGACCGAGCCGTCCTGGCGTTCGGTGAGGGTGAGTTCGGACGGCTTCTGGCGGAAGGTGCCGTCGTCCGCGATCGGCCAGGAGTCGGTGGCGCCGATGCGCCAGTGGTCGCCGCCGTCGTCGCTGGTGATGAGAGCGGCATGGTTCGCGGTGACCCGGCTGCCGTTCCATGTCTCGGCGTTGACGCCGAAGACCAGGCGGCCCGCCTGCCGGCCGCGGGTGAGCTGGATGCCGTGCACGGGCCCGGTCGCGTACCAGGAGTTCCAGTCGGCGGGCAGGATCTGCGGGCTCAGGTCCCGCGGCGTGGACCAGGTCAGGCCGTCGTCGTCGCTGTACTGCAGATGCGGGGTGCGGTCGCAGGGCACCGAGCAGCTCGCGCTGTCGGTGCGGCCCGTGTTGTACGTCTCGGCGAGCAGGATGCGGCCCGTCTTCCGGTCCACGAGGGGGGCCGGGTTGCCGTGGGTGTTCCCTGCGCCCTCGTTGACGACCTGCAACGGGCTCCAGGTGCGGCCGCCGTCGGCGGAGCGCTTGACCACGATGTCGATGTCGGCCGCGTCGCCGCAGTTGAGCACGCGGCCCTCGGCGAACGCGAGCAGGGTGCCCTTCGCCGTCTTCACGACGGCCGGGATGCGGAAGCAGGCGTAACCGGGGTCCTGGGAGGCCTTGAAGAGCACCTGCTGTTCGAACTGGCCCTCGCTGCCAACTGGTTGCGCACCCGCCGGGCTCGGCAGCGCGAGGAGTGCGGCGGTGGTGAGGACGGCGGTGAGGGTCGATCTGAGTCGTGCACGGAGACTTGACGCCATGGTGCGGCCCGCCCTTCATGCGTCTGGACTCATGCGTCTGGACACACTGGACATCCCTTGTCCAACGTGCGGGCCACAGACGGTACTTGGGCTCTCAATCACCCCACAAGAAGCCTGCGGGCCATCTTCCCCGGCCGGGGCGAAGGAGTTGTCGTGGGGAGGCGGGGGCGCAGAACTCCGCGTGGACGACGGGCCTCAGCGTCCCCTCGCCGAACAGCCGCCACAGCTCCCTCGATCGTACGGCTCCGGCTGCCCGTGAGCGACCCGCGCCGCCGGCCCCGACGGCCTGCCGATCCGCACCGTCGAGGGCAAGTTCGCGTGCGTGGCGGCGGGCGTCGTGACCGCCCTGGTGCCGGAGTCCGCCGCCACGCGGTACTCCCGCCCGGACATCAGCTTGTGCCCGTCCCCGACGACGCCCTCCTCGCCCGGGCGGCGAGCCGCCGGTCACCCCTGGTCGCCGCACTCGTCCTCCTCGCCCGGGCGGAGGGCTGAGGCAGCGCCCCTGCGGCGCAGGGGCGCTCCCCGCCGGTCAGGGCCCCGCCGCCGTCCCGCGGGGAGCCGGTCAGCCCCGGGCGGCCTCGGTCCGCAGGGTGATGCGGTCCTCACCCGCGTACACGTTCATGGAGCTGCCCCGCAGAAAGCCCACCAGCGTCAGACCGGTCTCCGCGGCCAGGTCGACCGCCAGCGACGAGGGCGCCGAGACCGCCGCCAGCACCGGTATGCCCGCCATCACGGCCTTCTGCGCCAGCTCGAAGGAGGCCCGCCCCGAGACCAGCAACAGGGTCCGGGAAAGGGGCAGGTCCCCGTTCTGCAGGGCGCGCCCGACCAGTTTGTCGACCGCGTTGTGCCGGCCCACGTCCTCCCGGATGTCGAGAAGCTCCCCGTCCTCGGTGAACAGGGCCGCCGCGTGCAGCCCCCCGGTCCGGTCGAAGACCCGCTGGGCGGCCCGCAGCCGGTCGGGGAGGCTCGCGAGCAGCTCCGGGTCCACCCGGACCGGGGGGTTGTCGGCGATGGGCCAGCGAGCCGTCGTACGGACCGCGTCCAGGCTCGCCTTGCCGCACAGACCGCACGACGAGGTCGTGTAGACGTTGCGCTCGAGCGTGATGTCGGGGATGACCACACCCGGCGCGGTCTGCACGTCCACCACGTTGTACGTGTTCGATCCGTCGACGGTCGCCCCGGCGCAGTAGACGATGTTCCGCAGCTCGGAAGCCGCGCCGAGCACCCCCTCGCTGACCAGGAATCCGGCCGCGAGCGCGAAGTCGTCGCCCGGGGTGCGCATGGTGATCGCGAGTGGTTTGCCGTTGAGCCGGATCTCCAGCGGCTCCTCCGCCACGAGCGTGTCCGGTCGGGCGGAGACCGCGCCGTCCCGGATTCGGATCACCTTGCGTCGTTCAGTGACTCGTCCCATGTTCTGATCAGCCCCGGTTCTGTACGTGCTGGTAGCCGAAACGGCCCTTGATGCAGAGCTTGCCGTGGGTCACCGGGTTGTCGTGGGGAGAGGCGACCTTCACGATCTCATTGTCCTGCACGTGCAGGGTGAGCGTGCAGCTCACACCGCAGTACGCGCACACGGTCGTCGTACGCGTCTGCGCCGACTCGTCCCAGGTAGCCGCCACACGCCGGTTGAGCTGGTCCTGAAGGCGAAGCAACTGTTCACCGGGTGAGTCACCGGGTGGGCGTACCGCAGACTCCCGGACATCCGAGGGTCTGCGAAAAGCCGACAACACGGACGCCCCATTCCTGTCGCTTCACCCGCTGTCGTACCCATGAGTCAGTGATCAGACTGGTGAATCCCGCTACCCATGGCACCGAGGGGAACCACCCATGCACGGCTCACGCATCGCCGCCGTCGGCCACTACCAGCCCGCCAAGGTGCTCACCAACGAGGACCTGGCGGGCATGGTCGACACCAGCGACGAGTGGATCACGACCCGGGTGGGCATCCGCACACGCCACATCGCCGGCCCCGACGAGCCCGTCGACGAACTGGCCGCGCACGCCGCGGCCAAGGCGCTCGCGGCGGCGGGCCTGGCACCGGGCGACATCGACCTGGTCCTGGTCGCCACCTCCACCGCCGTCGACCGCTCGCCGAACACGGCCGCCCGCGTCGCCGCGCGGCTCGGCATCCCGCAGCCGGCCGCCATGGACATCAACGTCGTCTGCGCGGGCTTCACGCACGCGCTCGCCACCGCCGACCACACCGTGCGCGCGGGCGCGGCCACCCGCGCGCTCGTCATCGGCGCCGACAAGATGTCCGACGTGGCGGACTGGACCGACCGCACGACCTGCGTGCTGGTCGGCGACGGCGCCGGGGCCGCCGTGGTCGAGGGGTGCCCCGCCGGCGCCGAGACCGGGATCGGACCGGTGCTGTGGGGGTCGGTGCCCGGGATGGCGCACGCGGTGCGTATCGAGGGCATGCCCCCGCGGTTCGCACAGGAGGGGCAGAGCGTCTACCGATGGGCCACCACCCAGCTCCCGCCCATCGCCCGGCAGGTCTGCGAACGGGCCGGTACCGCGCCCGAGGACCTCGCCGCCGTGGTGCTGCACCAGGCGAACCTGCGCATCATCGAGCCGCTCGCGGAGAAGCTCGGCGCGGTCAACGCCATCGTCGCCCGCGATGTCGTCGAATCCGGCAACACCTCGGCGGCGAGCATCCCGCTCGCCCTGTCCAAGCTCGTGGAACGCGGGCAGATCTCCACGGGCGACCGGGTGCTCCTCTTCGGCTTCGGCGGGAACCTCTCGTACGCGGGCCAGGTCGTCCGGTGTCCGTGATGCGTCCCGTGTCTCCGTGACGCAGGGTGTGCCGTCCCTGCGTCGTCCCACGTGTACGGGTCCCCTGAGCCCCACGGTGGGCGTGCGGCGACGACCGATTCCCCCCTCCCCGGCCACCTGCGCGCCGTAGACTGTAGACGAAAGACAATCCATAGGGGCTTCCCGGCCGCCGCGTCGTCGTTGCCCTGGAGGTGGGGACCGCGATGTTGTCGACAGGACTGCCGCAGGGAGCGGTGCCCAGGCTGGAGCGCCCCGGCCCGCTGCGCGACCGTGTCTACGAGGCGCTGCTCGAACTCATCACGACGCGCGCCCTCCAGCCCGGCCAGCATCTCGTCGAGAGCGAACTCGCCGGGCATCTCGGCGTCTCCCGGCAGCCGGTGCGCGAGGCGCTCCAGCGGCTGAACACCGAGGGCTGGGTCGATCTGCGGCCCGCCCAGGGCGCGTTCGTGCACGAGCCGACGGAGGAGGAGGCCGACCAGCTCCTCACGGTGCGTACGCTGCTGGAGGCGGAGGCCGCCCGGCTCGCCGCCGCACACGCGGGCAGTGCCGGTATCGCGGCCCTCGAGGAGCTGTGCACACAGGGAGAGCGTGCCGTCGCCGAGGACGACGTGGACGGGGCGGTCGCGCTGAACGCCCGCTTCCACGCGAAGGTGATGCAACTCGCGGGCAACGCGGTCCTGGCGGAGCTGGCCGGTCAGGTCGACCGACGGGTGCGCTGGTACTACGCCCCGGCCGCCCGGCAGCGGGGACAGCAGTCCTGGATCGAACACCGGGAGCTGACCACCGCGATCGCCGCCCGTGACGAGCAGCGGGCCACCCATCTGATGCGCGAACACACCGAGCACGCACGGCGCTCGCACCACGCCCGGGCGAAGTCCTGAGCGATTCCGGCGACGGCCGCGGGGCGGATGGCGGGCAGAGAGCGGTGGCGACACGGAGCAGCGGGCCGCCGCCTGGATCCGCGACCATGTCACCAAGCCGGTCGTGGGCTATGCGGCGGGCTTCACCGCACCCGAGGGCAGGACGATGAGCCACGCGGGCGCCCTCGTCGTCGGCTCCTCGGGCACCGCGCAGGCGAAGAAGGAAGCGCTGGAAGGGGTAGAGGTGAAGGTGGGCGACACGCCCACCGAGACGGCACGCCTGGTGCTCACCCTGCTGGAAGCCGAGCGTGACGTCACTCATAGTTGAGGCGAAGTTACTTTCAGGCGCGGCGGCGCCCCTACCCGGACCTGGACTTCGGTCCGCTGATCAACGCGGCCAAGGCGAAGGAACTGGCGGACCAGGTGGCCGAGGCGATCGACCGCGGCGCGATCCCCCTGCACCGGAACCGGCCGGCCGACGCGCACTTCCTGCCGGGCCAGGACACCTCGGCCTACGTCCACCCCGTGACCCTCCTGAACCCGCCCCCGTCCTCGCCGCTGCACCACGCGGAACCGTTCGGCCCGGTCGACACGATCGTCCTGGTCGACACGGAGGCGGAACTGCTGGCGGCGATGAACGCGTCGAACGGCGCCCTGGTCGCCACGCTGTCCACGGACGACCGGGAGACCTACGACCGCCTGGCCCCGCAGATCCGCGCCTTCAAGGTGGGCCACGGCAAGCCCCGCTCCCACGGCGACCGCGACGAACTGTTCGGCGGCTTCGGCGCGTCCTGGCGCGGCGCCTTCGTGGGCGGCGACCTGCTCGTCCGCGCGGTGACCCAGGGTCCGGAGGGGGAGCGGCTGCCGGGGAACTTCCCGGAGTACCAGCTCAGGCCATGACGGACGGTTGGCCGGACGGACGGCCGGGCGACACACGCGCCACGCGGACGGCGCCCGGCCTGCCCACAGGACAGATGACCGGGTATCTGAATCATCGCCTCCACTGATGATCACCCAAGGCCGGAGGCCACCTCAACCATTGGGCCCCTGCCCCATCCCGCCAGCGGGGGAGCCGGCCCCAGAGTGCCGCCCGCTGCACGGATACGCAGGTGAAACGCACCCCGAAACCTTGGTATTGTTGTCCCTGTCGCCGCGGGGAAGACCCCCGGCCAGGCGGCAGACACCTAGTCCGGGTGGCGGAATGGCAGACGCGCTAGCTTGAGGTGCTAGTGCCCTTTATCGGGCGTGGGGGTTCAAGTCCCCCCTCGGACACTCGCTATAGCGATACGCGGATGAGGGCCTCGACCTGACGGTTGCGGCCCTACCTGCGTGTTCGTAGCTGATCGTGATCCCGAGGGCTTCGTAGAGCGGGCTCTTCTTCTCTGCGTCGACAGCCTGCACGCGTTGTGCGATGTCTCCGAGTCTTTCAGTGATCTCCCGGATCTGGTCGGCGCTGAAGGGAGTTTCCTTCTTTCGAGTGGCGGCGAGTGGGGTGTCGAGGTTCTTGCGTGCTGTCTCCTTGTCCGTCTGCGCCTCGTTGATCCATTGGGTGACGACGGCGGGGTCGGCGCCGGCTTCGAGGGCGCCTGGTAGCGGGCGAGACGCCGCTCGCACTCCTTGACGATTTTGCGGGCCTGGGTCTGCTGCGGGGTGAGCATCTCGGCTGCGTTCGCTGCTGCGCTGGCTTGGGCGAGGGCGGTGAGGGTGGCGGTGAGGCGGTCGGGGGCGAAGGCTTTCGCGATCCATCGGTCCAGAGCCCGGCAGACTACGTCCTCCCGGAGGTAGACGGTCCGGGGGTGGTCCAGGCCGGGGTGGAGGGACTGTTCCTGTTCCTTGAACTCGCAGCGGTAGTAGACGGTGTTGCGGATCGTCGCGGGCTGCATCTTGCGCCCGCAGGTCTCGCATCGCACCCCGTACGGCTTCAGAATGTCTGCATAGTCCGTGAGCTGCGGCTTTGCTGGGTGATCAGCTTGCTCGGTGGTACTGATTGATGAGGCCTGCGACGGCTTGTCGGCGCTGGATCCGAGCGGCGGGCAGTGGGATGACATTGGGGTCGTCGAGGGGCGCGAGCTGGTCCCGGCCCTGGTGCGGCCGATGAGCATTGAAGTGCCTCGCGTAGTCGTGGAGGATCTTCTCGGCATGGCCTCGATCAAAGATCAGGAGCCGGTCGGTGCACTCCTCGCGTACCGAGCGCACGAATCGCTCGGCGTGCGGGTTGCAGTTGGGGCTCCGCGGAGGGATCTTGGCCACGGTGATGTCCTTGCTGGCGAAGACGGCGTCGAAAGCTGCGGTGAATTTCGCGTCCCGGTCGCGGATCAGGTGGGTGAAGTCGTCGGCACGCTGGTCGAGTTGCCATATGAGCTGTCGGGCTTGCTGGGTGGCCCAGGTGGCGGTGGGGTGGGCGGTGACGCCCAGGATGTGCACGGTGCGGGTGCGTACCTCCATGACGAACAGGGCGTACAGCCGCTGCAGGCTGATGGTGTCGATGTGGAAGAGATCGGTGGCGAGCAGGCCGTGGGCCTGGGCCTTGAGGAAGGCGGCCCATTCGCCGCGCACGGGATGCCGGCGCGGGGCTGGGCCGAGGCCGGCGGCGCGCAGGATCCGGCGGACGCTGGCCGGACTGACCCTGTGCCCCAGGCGACGGAGTTCGCCGTGGACGCGCCGGAAGCCCCATCGTGGGTTCTCGGCGCCGAGCCGGATGATCAGGTCGCGCAGTTCCTCGGGCACAGGCGGGCGTCCCGGCGAGGCCGGTTGCGTCCACTTGTCCTTGATCAGACGCTGGTGCCAGGCCAGGAGGGTGCGCGGGGAGACGATGCGATGCTGGCGCAGCGCCCGCGGCAGGAGTCGGGCCAGAGCCGCGAGCAGCGCCCTGTCGGGCCAGGTGGGTTTGGGAGCGGCGACCTGCCGGCGCAGGATCGCAACCTCGTGCCTCAAGATCAGTATCTCGGCCTCCTTGGCCGCAGAGGTTCGGGACAGTAGAACCAGCCATGTGAAGATCCGCGTGGCGATCAGGTAGAGCATTCGTGCGAGCACAAGCTCCGATGGTGCCGGATCGGCCGTGCAATGCATCGTCCAAGGTGAGGGGCTGTGCAGCTATTCCGAAGCGGTACGGGCGCGGAGACGTGGGACCGGTGATCAACGGCCCTGCCGGATGCCCTGTGCTCCGGGCAGGTCGACGTGGTGGCGAGTCGGTGACGCGGCCGTCTTTGCCGTGGCGAGTGGCGGAGGCGTTGCCGGATACGGCGATGGCGGGTCGGGCCTGGGTCCTGTCGTCAAATAGACCCATCTCTGTGGCATGTTCGAGGGGTTCACCGTATTCCGCGCCGGCTCTCACCGCAGGGCGTGCGCCGTCGCCACCGCGAACACCGCCGTCACCCAGGTCCACAGTGCCGCGAGCCCGACATGGCCTGCGGTGCGCAGGCGGTGGCCGCGCCAGGTGCGGGGTGAGAAGTAGGCGAACTCCGTGATCCAGCGTAGGCCCCAGAACAGGGTCTGGCCACAGAGTAGGAACGTTGGCAGGGGTGCGCCGGTGAGCAGGGCCGGTGCGAAGGCCAGGGGTAGGGAGCCGAGCAGTGCGCAGGTCAGTGCGATGAAGAACAGGTGTGCGTAGGAGACCTGGCGGGTGAGCAGGCTGCTGGCGCGCAGGTCGGCGGGCCAGCCCAGTATGCGCGGGAGTGCGACGTGCACCAGTCCCATGAGCATCAGGGCGACGCCGACCAGGCGCAACTGACCGGCCAGGCTGAGGAGTTGGGTCACGGTCGATCCTTGGTGAAGGCGAATGCCCTGATCAGGCCTGCGAAGCGGCGCTCGGCGCTGTGTTCCAGCCCCGCGTGGGCGCCGAGCCGCAACCATTCCCGGCGGGGCAGGAAGTGCCAGGCGCCCGGCCCGAACACGGCCGTGTTGGCCGCGTCTCGCAGGTGCTCGGCGACCAGCAGCGTGCCGCCGGGCCGCAGCAGCCGGGCGCATTCGATGAACAGCCGTTCCCGGTCCTGTGCGTGGCGCAGTTCGTGCGCGCAGAAGACGAGCAGGACGGTGTCGGCCGAGTTCGCCGGGTGCGGCAGCGCCTCGGGGCGGCCCGGTGCGGCGTGGGCGGGGGGAGGCACCCGGCGCCGGGCGCGGCGCAGGGACCCCTCGCTCGTCAAGGCCGGGGCGTACAGGTCGATGGCGGTGCGCTGGGCCTTCGGCCAGCGTGCGGCGAGGGGGGCGCTGACCTCGTCCAGGCCGGTGCTCACCACCACGTAAGCCGACGGGATGCGAGGCAGCAGCGCCTCCAGCCAGTCGTAGGTGTACAGGCCGGAACGGTCGTAGACGTGCCAGCTCGCCGCCGTGGCGGTGCACAGCAGAGTGAGTGCCGCGACCGATCCCGTCCGGGCGAGGGGGCGCAGTGCGCGAGGCAGGTGTGGAGCAAGGAGGGCCGCGGCCGCCGCGGTGACCGCGCCCGCGGCGTACTGGGGCCAGTTGTAGGTGATGACGTCGCGGACGCCAGAGTGTCGTAGCGTCACCGTGTGCTGCCGTTCTCGGTGCGGCGCACACCGCGGTGCCAGTTGTAGTCGACGCCCGCGACGTGGAAGGCGTTGGCGAGGACGGGGTGGGTTCCGGCGAGCGGGCCGTGGTCGAAGAAGGTCAGCCGGCGCACATCGACGCGGACCGGCTGCGGGTCCCACTGCGTACGGAACGCCTTGATCACGATCATGGAGCGGGTCTGGGGTTCGTATTCGAAGGTGTAGGGCAGGGGTCCGGCGAAGCGGCGGGCGGCTCGGGCGTCGGCGAAGGGGCTGTGCGGGGGCAGCGGCGCCGGGGCGCTACGCAGGTCGGCACGCACCTGCAGGTCGGCGTGCCCGTCGGCGCTGTCGACCCGGAATTCCAGGGTGCCGTCCGTGACATCTGAACTGATATACGCCAGGCGGTAGTTGTAGCGGGTGAAGAGATTGCCGCTCAGGCACATCAGCCGGGTGTCGGTGTCGCTGCGCAGGATGCGCAGCCCCCGCATGGTTCGCCCGCCAGGGGTGCGGAAGCGGGTGAAGACGCGGTAGCCGGTCAGTAGGAAGTCGCGGCCCAGCCGGGCGGGCAGGAACGTCGGCCGTAGGGCACGGGTGTCGACCAGGGCGGCGGCCACGAAGCCGTGCTCCACGCCCTGCTCGCCGCGGCGGTACGTGTCGAGTTCCAGGCCCGGTGGCAGCAGCGGGTGCAGCACCTCGGCTGGCAGGGCGTATGTCAGGACGAGCGAGTGCGCGAAATGCGTGCTCATCGCCATGGGGTGACGTTGCACCAAGTGCCTCACGGGTCGATTCTCCTGTCCTCGGCGCCTGCGGGGTCTGCACCCAGCCGCACGACGCGCACGACGCCCCACAGCGCCGACCGGTCCTGCGCCGCCCAGCCGGGGCCGGTCGCCGTGGGCTCGCGGAAGCTGCGCAGGACGACGATGCCGCCGGGACGCACGGCACGACGCACGGCGGCACGCAGCCGGTCGGCGAAGGCAGAGCCAGGCCCGTCGAGCACGTTCGAGAGGGTCACCGCGTCGTAGCCGGCCCGCGGCGCCTGTTCCAGCGCATCGACCACATCGGCGTGGACGAGACGGACGCCCGGCGCGAACAGCGGTTGTGTCCCTGGGACTTCGACCCCGGCGAGCAGCCGCCACATCCAGGGGTTACGGGCATTGGGGTGCCCGGCGACGGTCCGCCCCAGGCGCCGCCTGAGCACCTCGTCGAAGCGCGCCGGGACCACGTGCGCGAACGAGGGGCGCAGCGCCACCGCAAGCGCCCCGCCCGGCCACAGCGCGAGCCGCATCAACTGTCTCAGCCCCGGGCCGTTTAGAGCAGTACGCCAGCGCCGGGCCTGTTCCGCCGGATCATCGAGGGCCAGAAAGGCGCGCAGGGCGGGCCCGCGCCAGGCCGGCAGCAGCGCGCCGGCCGTCCCACGTCCCAGCCGCATCAGTGCCTCCGCGGAACCTTCCGCAGCGGCTCCGCCCGCGAGCCGGTCGCGCGCGTAGGCGAGTTGTACGGGATTGACGTCAACGGCTGTCACGTCGTGACCGGCCTGCTGCAGGGCGGCGGCGGTGTCGCCCGCGGAGGCGATGCACAGCACCCGGGCGCCGGCGCTGGGCAGGACGCCGAGCTCGATGCCGTAGTCCTCGTACATCCGGCCGAACAAGAGGCGGGGGCCGCCTGACCCGCTGATGATCCGGCCACGCTCCCACGGTGTGCTGCTCACCGGACCGCCGCTCTGGGTGACGTCCGTTCCACCAGCCAGATCAGCGCTACAAAGGCCAGATTCTGGGTGAGCATCCGCCCCGGTTCCGCTATGTGATCCAGGCCGAACAGCAGTCCGCCCGCGTTGAACACCACCACGAGCGCCGTCTGCGCGACAGCGGCGTCCCGCGCCCACAGCCCGGAGAGCACCCACACACCGATGGCCGCCTCCGCGATCCCGATGGCGATCAGCGCCGCCGTCACCGCCCAAGCCGGCATATGGGGAACGTCCCCGACAATGGCCCGCTGATCGTCCCGCCCCGGCCAGACCTTGCACCACAAGCCCTCGTAGAACCACACCAGAGCAACAGCCCGGCGCGCCAAGACCCCTTGCCACCCCCTCACCACGCGTCGATCTCCCCGCCCTTCAGGTGGCGCGTCTTCGGCGTGCGGTACGTCGGACGCACCGGCGCGGTGCGCGGCCGGAGAAGCAGATCCGATCAGAAAGCTCATGGACACCACACCCGATCGCTAATTTGAACGCGTTCAAGAACAGCGTACTCGCGTGCGGCCGTGAGGGTGTCGGGCCTGAGACGAAGAGCTGCTGCCGAGGTGGAGCGTGGTGGTGCCGTAAAGGCTGACGGCTTGTCATTCACAGGGCACCGCTGTCAGGCCGAGCGTTGCGGGTGCCGATTCTTCATCCGCCCAGCTCAGGCTGCATGTCGGTACTCGCGAAGGATGCCGCCGAGCAGATCTCGTCAGCGGATCTCCAGGGTCTGATGTGTCCTGGCTCGGTGATCGGTTCCGGCAGCAGGCGGAGTGGGCCGCTTGATTCAAGGCTCGGTGCGCCCGGTGCTCGCCACCCCGGCGAGTATCCCGTCACGGGCATTGTCCTTGCCTCGCGCCACCTGGCCGGGCGGGGTGGAACGTGTTTACCAGAGCCGTCCTTGCGCGACCACGAGCGTATCGTTGGCGGTCAACTCGCCCCTCGGACACTCGCTATAGCGATACGCGGATGAGGGCCTCGACCTGACGGTCGCGGCCCTACCTGCATGTTCGTAGCTGATCGTGATCCCGAGCGCCTCGTAGAGCGTGTGGGGCTCGGAAAGTCATCGCCGCAGGTCAAGCAGCGTACCGGTGCTCGTTGATGGCACCACCGAGGATGCGGGTGCGCAGGAGTCTGTGGTCGTCGAGGTCGTGGACGGTGGCGGGCTGCCCGGAGGCGTGAGGGGGTCGTTGATCTCGGGCCCGGTGAGTCGGCGACGGCTCTGGTACTCCGCCGGGAACGACCGTACTCGCCGATGTGCTCGGTCCCTGTGAGGGAAGTCGGGGCCAGCATGCTGAGCCTGCCATGGCAACTCCGGGTATCACGCGTTCGAGTTCAGTAGCGTGGGGGGATGAGAACACGTGGGGGGAGGCTCGCCGCCGTCGCGAGCCTGATAGCCGGCGTGGCCCTGGTGCTGGGCGGCTGCGGCAAGATCAGAGCGGGCAACACCGATACGGGAGAGACGAGCGCGACAAAGCTCGGGTTCAAGAAGTACGCGGGCGCGGTGGGCTACCCGTCGGTGACCGGCCCGCACAACAAGGGGTACGTTGCGCCTGGCGAGGGCCTGCGCCAGCTGGTGCCGCTGGGCGACTGCGCCTTGGGAGAGGGAACGTTCGCCAACGGGTACCACTATGTGAACGTCAACTGGACTGGTTCCGACGGCTGTACGAAGCTCTCGATCACCCCGAAGCCGGGCGCCGACGACGAATCCGACGTGCCGTACTCCATGCGCAGCGGCTGGTCCGGTGGCGGTCTGCCGGGTGACGTGGTGGTGCCGTGGGACGACGGTTCGCTGATCGGTGTCGGCGCCACTCTGACCCGCCGGGCGCCGAACGGCGAGGAGTCCCGGCTCGCCGCACTGCCGCTGACGTTCAACACCCACCCCGAGCAGGAAACCGCGGACGACGCCTCGGTGAACACCGCGGTGAAGGTCGGCTCACGACTGCTGATCGGCGGCGGCCAGAGCGTCGACCAGGTGGAGTCTCCGTATGTGTTCGCGTCCGACGACGCGGGCAAGACCGTGCGTCGCGTGCTGTTGCCGGCGATCGACGGCCGGCAACCGTCCACGCCTGTAGGTGACTTCGGTGTCAACGGCAGGGAGGTCGTCGCCTTCGGCGCGGCTGCGACCAACGCCTACGACTTCCACGCCACGGGCACGATCCCGTTCTGGCGCAGCGCGGACGGCGGCGTGCACTGGACGTCCGGCGACATCACCGGGATGCCACCGGGCACGCAGGTGCACAGCGTCCTGTACGCGTCGGGCCACTGGTTCGCCGTGGGTGGCTACGCGAAGGCCGGCGCCTTCTACGACTCCCTCCCGCTGGTTCTCACCAGCCAGGACGGCACCCACTGGACTCGGACGGACAGTTCGGCCATGGGCACCGGCAAGATCACTGCCGCGACCGTCGACTTTGCGGGTCACCCGGTCCTGGTCGGCTCGGCCCCCCGGCCCAAGTCCAAGCCGAACACCCGCACATTGCTGTGCAGTTCCGTCTGGGTCGGCGACGGGACGACCACGGGCTGGCAACGCGGCGGCCTCGGCTGCAGCGAGGACCCCCCGAGCGCGGCGGCAACCCTCACGGACGGGCGCGTGCTGATCGCGGGCAACCGGGACCTCTGGCTCTCTCGAAGCCCGCGGCCGGGGCGCGGTCAAGTGTCTTGATCTCTGCCCGCGACGGGTGGGGCGTCACAGGATCCACGAGATCGGCGAGGCCCTGGAGCTGCTGCGGGGCGTCGCCGCGCTCGACGTCTGGAACGGCCGCCCGGCGGGGTGCCGTTCTGGCTGGGGCTGGGGCTGGGGCTGGGGCTGGGGCCGTGAGCCGCGGCCACGACACTCCTGCGGTGCCGGCCCGGGCAAAGCGACCGGGTGCCGGATTCGGAGTCCCGGCCCGCTCGAAGAAGGCGAGGGTGGGCGATGACGGCGCCGACCGCCCCATCGCCGTGGTCGAGCCAAGGGCAAGGCCGAGCGGAGCCGAGCCGGGGCCTCAACTCGTTGTCATACCCCTGTGGTGAGGTGAAGTCGGACGACGGAGAGCGGAAGGTGGAGGGGACGATGGGTGAGTCCACGGCGTGGCGGCCGTTTCTGGAGCAGTGGAGCGCGGAGTGGATCGTGGGGCACGACCCGGAGATGGACGCGCCGCTCGCGCCGGAGGTCGTGCGTGACAGTTGGCTCGGGTTCGCGTCGGCGAGTGAGGCCGAGGTCGTCGCGGCCGAGGCCCGGCTGGGGCGTCGGCTGCCGCCTTCGCTGCGGGAGTTCCTGCTGGTCACCAACGGGTGGCGGGACGCGGGTAACTTCATCTACCGGCTGGCGGGCACTGCGGAGCTGGAATGGCTGCGGGACACCGACGACCGCTCCTGGATCGAGGTCTGGGAAGACCTTGCGGAGGGCGATGTCGAGGAGGACGAGGAGGGCGGGGAGGCGTTCGGTGTTCAGGAGGCGAAGGTCCTCGCGCGCTCCCTGCGCCTGTCCCTCGAGGGTGACGCGGCGGTCATGCTGCTCGACCCGGACGACGTGGACGAGGGCGGCGAGTGGGCGGCGTACTGGCTCGCCTCCTGGTCCGGCGAGGGACCGGAGCGGTACGGCTCCTTTTACGACCTCATGCGCCGACAGTGGATGTCCTTTCACGCCCTGCGCAAGCCGCCGGGCGCCACCCGGGACCACTGGGACGCGGAGGTCGAGCGGGCCCGCTGCGATGCGCTGGCCGGGGCAGTCGACGGACCGCTGGCGGTGTTCGCCCAGGCGCACGAGTACGGGCGGGGGCGGGCCGACGTGCTGAGCATGCAGATGAAGGCGATGCTCGGCGGTTGGCGCGGCCACGTTGCGAGCTTGATGTGGTACCGCCCGGAGATTGACGACCTCCTGCTCAGTCCGCTGTTCGCCGCGCAACTCCTGCCGCTGCTGGTCCGGCAGGACCAGCTTGCGCACCCGCACGACCTGCGGCCCCTGCCGCGGCTCAAGGAGTACGCGCCCGTCCCTGTGCGGGCGCTCGTCGCCGATTACGAAGCCCGGACGGCCGAGCCGGGCTTCCGGCTCACCTTCGGCGGGCCCGAGTTCGATGCGGCCGTGCACGCCGTCGCCGACCGCCTCGCCGGGCAGCCGGCCTTCCAGGCTCCCGACGGGCCGCCGATCCGTACGGGTCCGATCGTCGTCACCCTGTACGCGGGCGACGGCTCGCGGCCGGAACCCGACCCGCTGTCCGACCCCGCCAAGGTCCGCGCGGCCCTGTGTGACGAAGCCTGGCCCGAACTCCGTGCGGCGCTGCACCTGTGGCACCCGGTGTGCGAGGACCATATCGCCCCGATATCCCTGTTCGCCGACCCGGTCCTGGCCCAGCTGATCACGCCGGACCGCGGCCGCGAGATCCTGGCCACGCCCCGTGGTACGGGCCCCGGCGCCCAGTAGGCTGCGCGCTCCAGCAGCCAGGGACAGCGACACCGTATAGGGGGGAAGGGCATGTGCGAGGAACGCCAGGTGTACTGACCCGTGATGTACTGGCGGCCCGGCTGCGTGTTCTGCATGAACCTGCGGCTGAGCCTGCTCTTCACCCGCCTGCGCTACACCAAGCGGAACATCTGGCGGGACAAGGACGCAGCGGCGTTCGTCCGCTCCGTCGTCGACGGGAACGAGACGGTGCCCGTCGTCACCGTTGCCGGGCACGCCGTAAGTGACTCGCCTGGCTTCCTACCGGGGCCGCATGCCCTCGCGGATCCCCTCCACCTGCTTCAGGTGGACAGCGGACACCAGCACAGGGTATGCACGCGTATCGCTCTGGTCGTCATCCCGGAACTCGAGGACAATCCATGCGTGCAACGCAACTCATACCCGGAGTGGCCGTCGTGCTACTCGCAGCCGCTCTCACGACCGGCTGCTCTGGTGGACACAGCACTGAGGCCGGGCCCGGGCCCGTGGATTCCTCCGTCACGGCGACTCCGACGCCCGGTACCACTGCGGCAAAAGAGGTCGGGAGTTCGCCAACGCCGAGCACCGCCACATCGACTGGCTACCCGACCACCTCTGCCGCTCCGGGCGCGGCCGTGCCACAGGTACGAGACGCCTTCGCAGTGTTGCAAGCAACGTACAACGACAGCTGTGGGACCCCCGGAAACTGCCAGTACTTCCTCAACCGTCTCCTGACCAACCTCGACGACCTCGGCAACTCGATGAAGGCCAGCCCGAAGGGCACAGCCCACTTCAGGCAGCCGCTCGCCTGGATCGGGCAGATGCAGAACGCGCTGGGCGGCGACTTCACGTTCGATAACCTCCACAAGCACCAGCGCCTGCTGGTCACGACCCGCGACAAGATCAACACTTGGATGCAGTCGTACCCGGATGATTACCGCTAGTCAATAAACGTGTTATCCACCGCAAATGAGCGTCGTCGTAGCAGGGGACTTCCGACAGCTGCCCGCCATCACCAAGGCCGCGGACGACCTCGGTTTGCCCCCCGAGGAATGCGCTCACGCGCGTCGCTGGTCCGCGACGGACGTGTTCCGTCAGGCCGGTGTGGTCACGGCGGCGGGAACCGTGCATCAGGACGACCCGCGACTGGTGGCGCTCGACACCCAGTACCGCATGCGTGCGCCCATCTGCGATCTCGTGAACGCGGTCGCCTATCCGGATGCGCCACTGCTGACCGACCGGGACGATGAGAGCCGCATTCCGTTCAGCCCACTCGTCGACGCCCCCGTCATGCTGATCGACACCTCCGGGCGCCGTATCGCCGGTCCCAACCACAGGACGAACGCGGTCCACCAAGCCGTGGTGCACGAGTTGGTGCGCGGGCTTCAGTACGACGGTGTGCTGCCCGCCCGAAAGCAGGAAGACGTTCCGTCGGGTGAGCGGGCGACCGACCGACTCGGGGTGATCGCGCCGTACCGGGACCAGGTCACAGCGCTCAAGGGCACGCTCAAGGAACGGCTGGGAGTGGACTACGACGGCCTGGTGGAGACCGTGCACCGGTTCCAGGGAAGCCAGCGCCCGGTGATCGTCCTCGACACGGTGGCAGGTTCCGCCGACTATCTGGGCCGCTTCTACCAGGGCATCGGCCTGAACTCGGAGACGTGCCGCCTCCTGAACGTGGCACTGAGCCGGGCTCAGGACCATCTGGTCGTCATCGCGGACGTCGAGCGCCTCCGCGCCAAACTGCCGCAGCGCAGCGAGGCGTGGACCATGCTCGACCATCTCGAGGCGCACGCCCAGACACTCTCGGTCGATCAGCTCATTCCGATCCGCAGCGCGGCAGATCTGGCCAGGCTGCCCGATGAGGATCTGACGCGACCCGCCTTCTTCCCGGCCAATGAGGTGGGCCGGGCGGTCCAGTGGGACACCGAGCTTCGGCCGACGCACCGCGCAAGAAGAATCCGCCCGCGGGCGGCGGTGTCGAAGTGGGCGCCGTCGTCTGGGGCCGCCTCTAGAAGCTGAGCGATCCAGGTCTGAGTGGGTGTCACCTACGTCCCTGTATCTTGTGCCATGCCTTCAGGGCCTGCGGGGTGGCGACGCCGACCCACGTCCTGACGGACTCCGGTCTCCTGCCAGACGATCCAGGCCTTGTGACCGTTGCGAGCCTTCTGGTAGATCTGTCTCGCTGCGCGGTGTTGATCCACTGGGTGACGACGGCTGGGTCGGCTCCGGCTTCGAGGGCGGCTTGGTAGCGGGCGAGGCGTCGCTCGCAGTCCTTGATCGCCTTGTGCCCACGGATGGGGTTTTCGGCACCCGCAGGACTCCGCGCGCCGACCGGTATGTGCCCGGCAGACCGCACCGCCCCCACTCTCGGTCGCCGGTCGCGGCTCGGCACTGATCACCGAGCCAAGCCGCGCCGGGGGCCTGACGACCACAGTGATGAGCTGGCCCGCACCGCACACAGGTCGGCAGAATACTCAGCGCCAGCCCAGCTCTGGTGCCACGTAGGTGAGGAGGCTCTCCAGCACGTGGGCGTTGTAGTCGACCCCTAGCTGGTTAGGGATGGTCAGCAGCAGGGTGTCTGCGGCCTGGATGGCCTCGTCTTCCTGGAGCTGCTTCACCAGCACGTCCGGCTCGGCGGCGTACGAGCGACCGAAGATCGCCCTGGTCGTGTCGTCGATCATGCCGAGCTGGTCGCGCGAGTTGCGGTCGCGGCCGAAGTAGGCCCGGTCCAGGTCGTTGGTCAGGGCAAAGATGCTGCGGCTGACCGACACCCGCGGCTCTCGCGCGTGGCCTGCCTCCTTGTACGCCTCCTTGTACGCCTCGATCTGCTTGCGCTGCTGGACGTGCAACGGTTCGCCCGTCTCGTCGTCCTTCAGTGTGGAACTCTGCAGGTTCATCCCCAGCTTTGCGGCCCAGACGGCGGTCGCGTTCGAGCCGGAGCCCCACCAGATCCGCTCGCGCAGTCCCTCGGAGTGAGGCTCGATGCGCAGCAGCCCCGGCGGGTTGGGGAACATCGGCCGCGGGTTCGGCTGCGCGAAGCCCTTGCCCTCGAGCACCTTGAGGAAGGCCTCGGTGTGCTGGCGGGCCATGTCCGTGCCGGTCTCGCCCTCGGCGGGGGTGTAACCGAAGTATCGCCAGCCGTCGACCACCTGTTCCGGTGATCCACGGCTGATGCCGAGTTGCAGCCGGCCGCCGGAGATGAGGTCGGCAGCACCGGCGTCCTCGGCCATGTACAGCGGGTTCTCATAGCGCATGTCGATCACGCCGGTGCCGATCTCGATCTTCGAGGTCCGTGCACCGATGGCCGAGAGTAGCGGGAACGGGCTGGCCGCCTGCTGTGCGAAGTGGTGTACGCGGAAGTACGCACCGTCCACGCCGAGCTCCTCGGCTGCGACCGCCAGGTCGATGGACTGGTGCAGGAAGTCGGCGGCGGACCGGGTCTTGGAGTGCGCACTCGGCGACCAGTGGCCGAACGAGAGGAAACCTATCTTCTTCACGCACGCTCAAAGCGTCCGGCGACCACTTTGATTCCCGGCGTCGGCACGCTGCGACCAAGCCGACCTGTGGGGTGCCGAAAGATCCGCACGCGCACTGACCTTGGTGTTTCGCCGACTGGTGGTGATCACTGTTAGGCGGCGTTGCGGCGTCCGGGAGGTCCAGGAAGCCGGAGTAGGTGTGCGTCACGACCTCGGAGGGCAGGCGGGTGCCCAGCGCCTCCAGGCTCCAGGTGGTCCAGTACGCGGCCGTCGCGTCCAGCGGGTCGCCGACCGTGGAGGAGTTGCCGGTGGCGGGGGTGGCCGCGCAGGAGTCGGTGGCGGTCCAGGCCTGGGTCAGCCGGACCCCACCACCGGCCGCTTCACCAGCCTCGACCCCCTCTTCGAAGCCACAAGCCCCCAAGAACTCAACGGCTACAGCGAGGATCCGGATGCGTCTCGTGGCGTGCTCGATGACCGCGAAGACATACATGCGCGTGGCCTGTCAGGGTGCAGGTCTCAAAGAAGTCGCAGGCGAGCAGTGCGTCGGCCTGGCTGCGGAGGAAGTCGGCTCAGGTCGTGTGCCGCCGTTCGGGTGCGGGCGGGATGCCGTGCCCGCGGAGGATCTCCCAGACGGTGGAGGCGGCGACCTTAGTGAGCTGGTGGCGTAGGGCCAGGATCTCGGTGTCCTTGTCGTGGTCGGTGATCGGCAGCAGTCGCAGGGCGGCGAAGGCGTTCGTGACGGCAAGATAGGCGAGGCGCAGCAGCACGAGCGATCTTCATGCCACTCGTGCGCTCTGGGCTTGCCAGTGGGCTGACCAGCTCGGATGACGTTTTCGGCACGCACAACTCAGGACGATCCCTCCTCCTTCGCCAATGGGGGATGTTGCGTTCTGCACGGCGAAGAACTGGCCGCGTGTCTCGATGGCGAAGACATGGTTGAAGTCGGCGGGTGTGACGACGTCCAGCTTGTTGAAATGCTCGATTCCGGCGTTGCTGACCAGACGTTCTCAACGAACAGCCTGAGGTCGGATTCCCGGCGGTCGGTTTCAGGAGCCGTGCTGAGGGCGCTGAGCTTGACGCGGATCCGGTCGGCGTGGGGGTGATCGAGTTCGGTGAGAATGTTCAAAGCATGTTGCCAGGCATCGTGGGTGGCTTCGGGGTCGTGCGCGGCGTGGTGGGCCTCGCCGAGGCGGTCGAGGATGTCCGCTTCCAGGTAACGATCGCCGAGGTCGCGGCACAGGCCGAGGGCGTGTTGGTAGCACGTGACGGCCTGGGAGCAGTGGCCAAGGTGGTGCTGGGCGTAGGCAATGCTGTCCCAGGCATAGGCCTGCCCTTCGCGGTCGTGGAATTCCTCAAGCAGAGGCAGGGCCTCTTGGCAGCAGACCAGGGCCTGTCCATAGTCCCCGAGGCGGGCGTGGGACCAGCCGATGGCGGTCAGTGCCTGGGCCTGCCCCAGTCGGTGGCCAGTGGCCTGGTACAAGGCATGGGCTTGGCGGGCGTGCGCGAGGGTTTCGGGGACGGCACGGGGGCCCTGTCGTGCCTGCACCCTGGCGAGGTCGATGTAGGCATCAGCCTGCCCGGGCATGTTACCGGCCCGGCCGAACAGGTCCAGGGCATGGCGCAGGTGAGAGCGCGCGCCGTCAAGGTTGCCGTGGCGGCGGTGGGCGCGGGCGACGATATGGCGGGCGACGGGCTGCCCGAGAGGGTCAGCCAGCCGGTCGGCAGCGTCCATCGCGGCGCTCCCGACGGCGGCCAGATCGTGCCAGTGTCCGCGCCGATCGAGGAAGGTCGTGAGGGCCTGCGCCAGCTGCCAGGTGTGGGCGTCGAATCCGGTGGCGACGGCGTGGCCTACGGCGGCCAGCACAGTGGCGTGTTCGGTGGTCAACCAGGCCAGCGCCCGCTCGTGGTTGGCGGGGTGCTCCGGCGAGACCCCGGGTTGTGGCGGGGGCAGGGTCAGCGAGTCCCGGGCCGGTTCCAGGAGCCGGGCGGCAGCGTGCGCGGTGTGCAAGTAGTGATCCAACATCCGATGTACAGCGGCGTGGCGTTCCTCTTCGGGGTCGGTGGAACCGGCCTGCTCCGTGGCGTACTCGCGCAGCAGGTCGTGGAAGGCGTACCGGCCGAAGGCGTGCTCGGTCAGCAGGCTGGCTCGGGTCAGCTCAGCCAGCAGCCCCCGAACACGGGGTGGGGGCAGGGCCGCCAGGCTAGCCGCTGCTGCAGCGGAGATGTCCGGTCCGGGATGCAGCCCGAGCAACCGGAACAGCCGGGCCGCCGATGGGGTGAGCGCGGTGTAGGACCAGGAGAACACCGCCCGCACTTCACTGGCCGGGTCATCGGCGGACAGGACGTCCAGCCGTTGGCTGGCCTCGTTCAGCTCCGCTGCCAGGGTGGCGAGGGGGAAGCCGGTCTGGGCGGCGCGGGTGGCAGCGATGGTCAGCGCGAGCGGGAGCCGGGCACACTGGGTGATGATCTGCTGCACCGCACGGGGTTCTGCGGCCACCCGCCCGGGTCCGAGCCGGCGGCACAGCAGCTCCCGCGCTTCATCCTGGGTGAGCAGGTCCAGGCTCATCGGGTGAGCGCCGTCCACGGCGACCAGGCCGGACAGCCGGTTGCGGCTGGTCACCACGGCCACTGCCCCCGCGGTGCCGGGCAGCAGCGGTCTGACTTGCTGGGCGTCTAGGGCGTTGTCCAGCAACACGAGGATTTTTTTGCCGTCCAGCAGACTGCGGTACAAAGCGATCAGCGCCTGTGGGCTCAGCGGCATGTGCTGCGGGGCAACGCCGAGGGCGTCGAGGAAGCCACGCACCGCTTCGGCCGGGTCCATCGCCTGCGCCCGTGGGTCAAACCCTCGGAGGTTCACATACAACTGTCCGCCGGGAAACCGGTCCCGAACCTGGTGCGCCCAGTGCACCGCCAGCGCGGTCTTGCCGATTCCGGCGCTCCCACCGATCGACGTGATCATCACGGTCCCCGCGTCGGCGGCCGACTCGACCTGCTCGGTGAGCGCGGTCAACTCGCGGACCCGACCGGTGAGGTGGGCGACTGCAGCGGGAAGTTGGTGTGGAACCACCGCAACCCTTGGCTCGAGGACGGACAGAGTGCCCGGCGTGGTCAGCGACGGATCGGCGGTGAGTATCTGGTGGTGCAGGCGCTGTACATCCGGACCGGGATCGGTGCCCAGCTCATCGGCGAGTCGACGGCGTAGCACCTGATAGTGCTCCAGGGCGTCGGCCTGGCGGCCACTGCGGTACAGGGCGAGCATCATCTGGCCGGCCACGCACTCGTCCAACGGGTACTGCGTTGCGCGAGCCGACAGGCTCGGGAGAAGTTCCGTGTGCTGGCCGCAGCGCAACGCGACGTCGGCGTGACTGAGTTCAGCGGCCAGCCGTTCGTTCTCCAAGGCGATACGGAGGCTGGTCGCCCACGGTGTCTCCAGACCGGACAACGGCTCGCTCCGCCACAGTTGCAGGGCTTGCTCCAGGAGCTCCAAGGCCTGCTGATCGTCGCGGACGGTCCGGGCTTGGGTGAGCAGGTGGCGAAAACGATGTACGTCCACGGTCTGTTCGTCAACGGCGAGTAGATAGCCGCCGGAGCGGCGGTCCAGGCGGACCTCGCCGTCGACGGCGCGCAGCGCTTTGCGTAGCCGGGACAGGTAGTTGTATACGGTCTCCCGCCCACGTTTCGGACAATGCTCGCCCCACACGCGGTCGAGCAACTGGTCTGTGGACACAAGGCGATTGGCCTCCACCAGCAGCACACCCAGCACCGCGCGCTGCTTCGGGTGCCCCAGGTCGACCTCCACGCCGCCGTCCTGGGCCTCGACGCTACCGAACAACCGGAACCTGACCGCCATCACAACCCCCACCCCGAGGCATTCCTACCCCGGTATAGCAACGTGATCAGCGAGTTTTAGGTTCTTCGCACAGTTCCCACACGGGCGAACCTTCATCGTGGTTCCGCAAGCTCGACGCGCGGCATGGTCGCACGTCGACTGCCATGGGGGACCGAGCAGTGCACAGCGTTGGTCGGCTTCCTTAGAACTCCTAACAAAGTTACGGCAGCTGTAGATAGCTGCTGCCGGACTTTCTGATCATGGTGTGGTCTCGGCGTACGCGTGCCATCGGCGGTGGCAGAGGCGGGCGCGGTGTTGGTGGCGGCGGCGCCAGGTGGACCACCACAGCAGGTGCTCGGGGTCTCGTTGGGGTGGCGGAAGAATCAATGCCCGTAGCAGGCGGAGGAGTTCGTGGCTGCTGAGGGGGACGAGGTCGGCCTCGGCGGGGTCGTTCCGGCCGGTCTGGGCCGCGCGTTCGAGGGCGGCGGTGACGGCCAGGAAGGCGTAGGCGACCAGGGCGGTCACGCTCCAGCGGTGCCAGGAGTTCCAGCAGGTGACCTGGCCTTTGTCGAGGTGGCAGATTTCCTTCGCGTCCTGGAAGTCGTCCTCCACCCGCCACCTGCGGCACACCAGTGACACCAAGCGCGCCAGTGACGCCAGCCCAGGGGCGAAGCAGCGGTAGTAGGACACGGTGCGGGTGTAGCGGTGCCGGCGGACCAGCAGGACGGACGTCCCCGTGTCGCGGTCGTGTCCGTCGGGGGTGTCGTCGGCGGTGACCTCGATCATCGCCCAGTCGTAGTCGCGTACGCCCTTCTGCCCCGCACCGGTCCGCATTCGCTGCCAGGCCCGCTTTGGCAGCCGGGCGGCGGCCTTGGCCACGCTCAGTTTCACGGGGCCGGTGGTGACCTGGTGGTTGGAGCGCACGCCCACGACGTAGCCCAGGCCCAGCTCACGGCAGGCGGTACGCAGCTCCCGCCCTCCGTAGACCTCGTCCCCCAGGAAGAACGAGGCGGATATGCCCTGCCGGCCGGCGGCACGGAGCATGTCCGCCGCGAGCTGTGGCTTGGTGGCGAAACACAGCTCGTCGGGGACACCGGCCAGCTCGCGGCGTTCCTCATCGGCGGCCCACTCCTGGGTGAAGTACAGGCGCCGGCCGATCAGGCAGTGCCCGGCGGAGGAGGCGAAGGTCAGGTGCACGGCGACCTGGCACAGATCCACACCGCCGACCGAGCCGGAGTACTGGCGGGCCGCGGCCACCGCATCGGTCGAGGACTTCGCGTCCCCCGTCTCGTCCGCGATCAGGATCCCGTCACCGTCGTCGAGCACGTCCACCGCCCAGGCAGCCGTACGCTCCAGCACCGCCTCCTCGTCCCACACCGCACGGGAGAGCAGATGGTGCAGGCGGTGCGGGCCCCGCTCACCTATGGCTTCGGCCAGGCTCCAGCAGTTGACATCCTCGAGTTCCATCAGCATGCCCCGGGCCATCCGCTCGAACGTCTGGCGGGTCTCGGAGCGGGCGAAGCAGTCGGCCACCGAGGCCAACAGGCCCCCGAAGGCGATGTCATGGCCTTCGTGGTCTACCGTGGCCGAAGCGGCCGTCTCGTTCTGATGTTGCGTCACACCACGTCATGATCAAGGCGGCCGTCCCCGCGCCCGCAGCCACCCCCTCAAGCCGCTAAACAGGCGCAACGAGCATCGGCAGCCTATCTACAGCTGCCGTAAAAGTGAGAGGTTGACCAGTCGGCGCCAGCAGATGATGCCGCAGGCCAGGCTGAGGAACGCTTCGTGGATGTCGTCGCGGATCTCCCAGCGGATG
>NZ_JBSFXK010000049.1:0-55133 GCF_053595355.1 Streptomyces sp. NPDC002513
AAACGCCCGGTTACATTTCGAACCCGGAAGCTAAGCCTTACAGCGCCGATGGTACTGCAGGGGGGACCCTGTGGGAGAGTAGGACGCCGCCGAACTAAATGTGAGAAAGAGCCCCAACTCCGGGATATTGTCCCGGAGTTGGGGCTCTTTCGCGTTCCTTGCGCTCGCCGGGTGGGTTCGGCCTCGCGAAAATGGGGCCGCACCTGGCGCGTTCGGTCGCTACGGTGGCCATATGCCCTACGAGATCAGGTCCATACGCCCCGAGGAGTGGCCCGCGGTGAAGGAGCTGCGGCTGACCGCGCTCCAGGACCCGGTCGCGCACCTCGCGTTCCTGGAGACCTTCGAGGAGGCCTCGGCCAGGCCGGACACCTTCTGGCAGGAGCGGGCGGCGAACGTGGCCGAGGGGGCGCCGGAGGCGCAGCAGATCATCGCGGAGGGGGCGGACGGCCGCTGGGCCGGCACTCTGACGGTGCTGGTCGAGGAGGCCGGGACGAAGGACTGGGCCGGGCTTCCGGTCGAACGGAAGCAAGGGCACGTCGTCGGCGTGTTCGTACGGCCCGAGCACCGGGGAAGCGGACTGACCGAAGCGCTGTTCGACGCCGGCCTGACGTGGGCGTGGGCGCGCGGCGTCGAGCGGGTGCGGCTGATCGTGCACGAGGACAATGCCCGGGCCAGGGCCCTGTACCGCAAGGTGGGGTTCATGCCGAGCGGGGTCACCGTTCCTCTGGCGGAGGACTCGGGGGAGTCCGAGCTGGAGATGGTGTTCGAACGGCTCTAGCAGGCGCTGCTACACCGGCAGTTCGTACTGCGGCCAGCGGGCCCGGGCCTGTTCGCGTGAGCGGAGCAGGGCCAGGGTGGGCAGGCCGCGGTCTGTTCCGGTGCCGAGCAGCTCCGGGAGCCGGGGCAGGGGTGCCACGGCCGCCACATCGTCCAGCACAAGGGTGAGTGGTGGGTCGAGGCGGCCGGAGGATGACCGTTCGGCCATGCGCCGGCCGCGCTCGACCACGCTGGAGGCGAGAGCCGTCAGGAGCGGCATCGCGCCCGGGTGTTGTCTGGGGTCCTCGATGGATTCACCGACCACATAAAGCGTGCCCCCTTCGTCGACGAAGGAATCCAAGGCGAGGCTGTCATTTCGGTTGGGTGTGCATGCCTCGCGGATGTTGACCGTGAAGAGGGAGGACAGGGCGCGTGCCGTCAACTCCTGGGCCATGTCCCTGCGTTCGGGGTACGAGGTGAGCGCCGCCTCCAGCTCCCCGGCCGCGCCGGAGGACGCCTTGGTGTGCGTGCGCAGCGCCCGTACCGCCTCCTGGACCTGGTTGCCCTGGGCCCAGCGGTGGATGTGCCGGATGGTACGGCCGTCTATGGCGGCGGCGTGCAGATAGCTCCGCAGGAGCGTCTCCGCCACATCGGCGACCGCCTGGTCGATCCGGGCCGTGGGGCGCACCGGGGCGAGGAGCGCCACGGCGCGGGCCGCGGCCGTCGCCTTGTCCTCGCAGCCGGAGAACGGGGACCAGTGCAGCCTGGCCGGGGTGTCGCACAGATGGGAGGGGTCGTAGAGGAGGACGGGACCGAGCTTGGCTCGGGCGTCCTTGGTCTCGGACCACAGGGCAGGGCTGGAGGTGATGACGAGAGCGGGGCCCTCGGCGTCACGTACGGCCTGGGCGGCCACGGGGAGGCGGATGTCGGGGGTGCCGAGGACCACGGACGCGGGGGTCCAGGGGGTGGCGGTGCCGTGCTGTGCGGGGCCCGTACCGGTGAGCGGGGCGGCCGGTCTCTGCTCCACCGTGGCCGGGAGAGGAACCTCCGGGGGCAGCGGCCCTGCCAGGAGGTGCTCCATGGGACGGGGCTCCTCCCCGGCGGGGCGCGCGGTGGGCAGCGGAGTGGGGGCGGCGCCCGGGTACGGCACGCCTGCGTACGGGGCCGGCACGCCTGCGGCAGGAGCGGATGCGCCCACGGCCGGGACGGGGCTCCCGGTGCCCGGAGCAGGTGAGCCGAAGGCCGGTGCGGGCGAGCCGAGCGCCGGAGCCGGTGTGCCGGTCGCCGGGTACGGCGTGCCGCCGGCCGCGGCCGGCGCCTTCCTCCGTGCCCGGACCGCCTTCCACCGCGCCACCGTGCCGATCCCGAACACGGTCAGCACGAACAGCACCATCAGTTCGCCTATGAACAGCCCCCAGAACAGCCCGTACCCGGGTAGCTGGCCGGCTGGCGCGTCCGGCCACGCGCCCGGGAGGTCATGGGGATGGCCGACCAGATGGCGTATGGCCACCGGCGTACGGCTGAAGCGGACGCCGTCGGGCCAGGAGCCCCGCGAGAACCAGCCCGCGAGGCCCGTGGCCGTCCACACCATCAGCGTCACGCCCAGCAGAAAGGTCAGCAAACCCACCAGCAGGCCGTCGGGGATGCCGCCCCGGCCGTCCCGCAGCTCTCGCTGTTCCCTGTCTGGTCTCATCGGGGCTCCAGTCTCAAGCCACCGTGGACTCGGACGAGCCGTCCAGGTCGCCCATCCGCTGTTCCACGAACGTCGCCGCCCGCTCCTCCGCCTCCAGCTCCGCGGCGTGCAGCGCGTCGTCCGCCCGACGGTCGCTCGACGACTCCGTCATCGCGCGGTCGGTGAAGACGAGCGGCCGTTCCGACTCCGTGATCAGGTGTTTGACCACCTGCACATTGCCGTTGACGTCCCAGACCGCGATGCCGGGCGTCAGCGTCGGGATGATCTCCACGGCCCACCTCGGCAGACCGAGCACCTGGCCGGTCGCCCGTGCCTCATCCGCCTTCTGGGCGTAGATCGTTCTGGTCGACGCCATCTTCAGGATCGCGGCCGCCTCCTTCGCCGCCGCTCCGTCCACCACGTCGCTGAGGTGGTGCACCACCGCCACGAAGGACAGACCGAGCCGCCGGCCGAACTTCAGCAGCCGCTGGAAGAGCTGGGCGACGAACGGGCTGTTGATGATGTGCCAGGCCTCCTCGACCAGGAAGATGCGCTTCTTCCGGTCGGGGCGGATCCAGGTGTGCTCCAGCCACACACCGACGATCGCCATCAGGATCGGCATGGCGATCGAGTTGCGGTCGATATGGGACAGGTCGAACACGATCAGCGGGGCGTCCAGGTCGATGCCGACCGTCGTCGGCCCGTCGAACATGCCCCGCAGGTCACCGTCGACCAGACGGTCCAGGACCAGCGCCACGTCCAGGCCCCAGGCCCGTACGTCGTCCAGGGCGACGTTCATCGCCTCCGCCGAGTCCGGTTCGGGGTGCCGCAGTTGTTCGACGATGTCGGTGAGCACGGGCTGGCGCTCGACGATGGTCTCGTTGACGTAGGCGTGCGCGACCTTCAGGGCGAAGCCGGACCGCTCGTCCAGGCCGTGCCCCATCGCGACCTCGATGATCGTGCGCAGCAGGGCGAGCTGGCCGGTCGTGGTGATCGCCGGGTCGAGCGGGTTGAGGCGGATGCCGTGGTTCAGGGCTGCCGTCGGGTCGAGCCGGATGGGGGTGATGCCCAGTTCCTCGGCGATGAGGTTCCACTCGCCGACGCCGTCCTCGCCCTGCGCGTCCAGGACCACGACCTGCCGGTCGCGGAAGCGCATCTGGCGCAGCACATAGGTCTTCTCGAGTGCCGACTTGCCGTTGCCGGACTCGCCGAGGACGAGCCAGTGCGGTGCCGGGAGCTGCTGGCCGTAGAGCTGGAAAGGGTCGTAGATATAGCCCTTCCCGGAGTAGACCTCACGGCCGATGATCACCCCGGAGTCACCCAGGCCGGGTGCGGCGGTGGGCAGGTAGACGGCCTGGGCCTGGCCCGTGGACGTGCGGACGGGCAGCCGGGTCGTCTCGACCTTTCCGAAGAGGAAGGATGTGAAGGCGTCGGTCAGGACGGACAGCGGATCCCGCATCAGGTCCTTACCTCCGAATGCCGGTGGCGAAGGGGAGTGTGTTGACGAAGGCCCGGTGGTGCTCGCGGTCGCACCACTCCAGCTTCAGATACGACTTGCCGGCCGAGGCGCGGATGGTCCGCTTGTCGCGGCCCAATGCCTCCGGCGAACGGGCGGAGACGGTGATGTAGCCCACCAGGTTGACGCCCGCGGCGCCGCTCGCGAGGTCCTCGCCGCGCTGGTCGAGGCGGGAGTGGGCGGCGAGGTCACGGGGGTCGACGGTGCGGTTCATCTTGGCGGCGCGGCTGGCCTCCGCCTCGTCGTTCGTCTTCTCGGTCAGCATGCGCTCGATGGCGACCTCGGTGGGTTCGAGGTCCATGGTGACGGCGACGGTCCGGATGACGTCCGGGGTGTGGACCAGCAGAGGCGCCAGGAAGTTCACGCCGACCGGGGTCATCGGCCACTCCTTGACCCAGGCGGTGGCATGGCACCAGGGGGCGCGCGTCGACGACTCCCGGGTCTTCGCCTGGAGGTAGGTGGGCTCCACGGCGTCGAGTTCGGCGGGCCAGGCGTTGCGCTTGGTCATCGCCTGGATGTGGTCGATGGGGTGGTCGGGGTCGTACATGGAGTGGATGAGGGAGGCGAGGCGGCCCTGGCCCAGCGGCTGCCGTACGCGCATGTCGGCATCCTGCAGCCGTGAGCAGATGTCGGTCAGCTCACGCGCCATGACCACCGCGAGGCCCGCGTCCCGGTCGACCTTCTTGCCGCCCTGGGGCCGGGCGGCACGCGCCATGGCCTGGGCCTCGGCGGCGAGTTCGCGGGTGTAGTGCATACAGGCGACGAGGTAGGCGCGGTGCTGCTCGCTGCTCGTCGACACCATGGACTGCAACTGGTCGTAGGACTGCTGCAGCCAGGCCGGGGCGCGGTCGTCGCCGCGCTGGGCGACGTCCTTGGCGTGTGCGTCCGGGTCGGCGGGCAGGGTGCGGGCCAGCATCTGGAGGCGGGTGACGAAGCCGTCGCCGTTCGCCACGTGCTTCAGCAGCGTGCCGAAGCGGTCGACGAGGGCCTCCTGGTCCTCGCTGTCGCGCAGGCCGACGCCCGGTCCCTCGATCTCGATGGCGGCGGTGACGGTGCGCCGGTCGGCGTGCAGCAGTACGGCGATCTCGTCCGGCCCGAAGGGGGCGGCGAGCCAGCTGATCCGCCCGATGCCGGGCGGCGGACCCACCTCGATCTCACGCCCGTCGAACGCGGTGCCCGCCTCCATCGCGGCGCTCCGGTACGTCGTCCCCTGCCGCAGGTTCCGCTTGTAACTGCGGTTGATCTCGAACCACCTGTAGAACGTGCGGTGCTTGTACGGGACGTACACGGCGGCCAGAGCGAGCAGCGGGAAGCTCATCAGGAGCACGATGCGCAGGGACAGGACCGGGACGAGGAGCCCGCACATCATGCCGAGGAACGCGCCCGCGATGATCAGCACGATCTCGCCGGACTCGCGGTTGCGGCCGATGATCGCGTTCGGCCGGGCGCGGCCGATCAGATAGGTCCGGCGGGGCGTGACCGGATGCGACACATGCGACTGGGTCGTCAACGCCCTTCACCTCCTGTGCGGTTGGTGCTGCTGTTGCGGGTGCTGCCGGCGTGCGGGCTGTCGGCCGGGCTGGTGCGCGGCGGGGGCGCGGAGGGGGCGGCGCCGCCGCCCGGGGCGCGCGTGCCGTGGGCGGCCACGCCGCCGCTCACGGGGTTGGCGGGGCGGGGCGGCTGGCCGCCGCCCTGGCCGCCGCCGGTGTCGGCGCGGGCGCTGTGGGTCTTGATGCCCTGGGCGACGAGGGTCGCCGGGGAGCTGATCACGGCGGCGGCCTTGCGTTCGGCGCCCTGCATGATGCGGTTGTTGCGGGAGGCGGCGATCTCGTCGCCGAAACCGGGGACGAAGCGGTAGATCATGCCGCTCGCGAAGATGGCGAGCAGGATGATGGCGAGGCCGGAGACGATGGCCGCGAGGGAGTTTGGTCCGTTGTCCGTGGCGAGGGCGCCGGCGAGGCCGAGCACGATGACGATCACCGGTTTGACCAGGATCACCGCGATCATGATGCCCGCCCAGCGGCGGACGTGGCCCCAGAGGTTCTTGTCGACGAGCCCCGAGTAGACGACCACGCCGAGGAGGGCGCCGACGTACAGCAGGACCGCCCTCAGGAACAGCTCCAGATACAGGACGCCCGCGGCGAGGATCGAGACGAGCGACACGATGATCAGCATGATGGGGCCGCCGCCGATGTCCGTGCCCTTGCTGAGCGCGCCGGAGAACGCGCCGAAGAAGGTGTCGGTCTGGTTGCCCGTGGTCTTGGCGAGGACGTCGCTGACGGAGTCGGTGGCCGAGACGACCGTGTAGAGGACCAGCGGGGTGAAGGCGGAGGACAGCACGGTGAGCCAGAGGAAGCCGACGGCTTCGGAGGCGGCGGTGGCGAACGGGACGCCGCGGACCGCCCGCTTGGCGACGGCCAGAAGCCACAGCAGGAGGGTGAGGATGGCCGACGCCGCGAAGACGATTCCGTACTGGCGCAGGAACGCGGGGTTGGTGAAGTCGACGCTGGCGGTCTGCTGCACGGCCTCGCTGAGCTTGGTCACGGTCCAGGAGGCGGCGTGGGCACAGCCCTTGGCGAGGGAGGAGAGGGGGTCGAGGCTGTCGGTGAGGGGGTTGGAGGGGCCGCCTGAGCTGGGGGAGCTGCCTTTTTCGCAGTACTTCTTGGAAGGGCCGATCAGGAGGTCGCACGGGTCGTTCGAGGGCGTTGGCGAGGGTGACGGCGCTGCGAAGGCACGAGTGGCAAGCAGGACGGCGGTGGTCTGAACGGCGGCAAATGCGGCCGCGAGCTTGAGTACGTGTCGCGGGCTACCGGGCATAAGTGAACCCTCCGTACTCTTCGATGGCCTTGCTGATCACGTCGGATGTAGCGGCCTGGTCATCGCCGGGCACCGGAGCGGGGCCGTTCGTCTGGGAGTCCGTGACGATCTTCCAGTCGCCGTTGGACCACTGCAGCTTGAAGGTCCATGTCTCCCACGTGGAGCTGACGGGGTTCGTGGAACCCTGGCCGGACATGCCGATGAGCCCCATGTACCAGACCGAGACCTTGGCGCCGTCGGCTCCGTACTGCGAGATCTTGGTACCCACCGGGATCGTGCGTGACACGAAGGTGTTGCCTGCCGGCGCGTTGCCGTCGGCATCCAGTCCCAGTTTGCCGAGGAAGCTTGCCGAGTACGCCTGGTCCATCGGCCCTTGGAGCTTGCCGGCGGCAGCCGGTGTGTAAATGGTGTCGACGATTCTGTGCCGGCTGTCCTTTTTGAACATGTCGGCCGAACCCAGCGCCACCGCATAGTTCGCCGCCGCCGACTGGGCCCCCTGTTCGTCATGGGCGTAGCCCGAGGGGATCGAGCCCGGTTGCGTGCGCACCGGGTGGGTGCCGGTGGCTGCGGTGGGGGCCGCGCCCGCCTTGTTGCCGCCGGGGTCTTTTGACGAAGAGGAGCCGCCCCCGCCGCGGTTCGCGAAGGCGATCGCGGCGATCAGCAGGACGACCACCCCGACCACCGTGGCCAGGCTGCGTGAGGAGGACCGGCCCCGCCGGGCACCCCCGTACACGTCACCGGCCCGGTCGGGCAGCCGCGTTCGCGTCTGCCCGACGCCGCCGTACTCTCCCTCGCCCCCGCCGGAGGCACCGTCACCGGGACTCACGTCGCGTACGCCCCCTCGAACTCGTTGCCGTTCCGCGCCTCGTGGCGAAACGTGTGGAAGTACGACGGTAGCCGTGCGGGTTCCCGCGCGGACGCGGTGTGGTGACTCGACATCAGAGAAACGCAACCTCAGCCGGTGGGCGCGACGGACGGATGGGTCGGAGGAGCAGACCGGGCGGGCCTCGACGGGACTGACGGCGCGCCAGGCGGGTCGTGGCGGTCCGGGACCGCCCTACACGGCCATGCCGTACACGATCGTGAACAGCGTGCCGAGTGAGCCGATGATGAAGACTCCGGTCAGCCCCGCGATGATCAGGCCCTTGCCCTGTTCGGCGCTGAACGTGTCGCGCAGGGCCGTCGCGCCGATGCGCTGCTTGGCCGCGCCCCAGATCGCGATCGCCAGACAGAGCAGGATGGCGACGGCCATCACTACTTCGACCATCACACGAGCCTCGTTGCCCAGGCTGCCGAACGGGCCCCAGTCGGGGGCGATTCCGCCGATGATCGTGTTGATGTCGCCTTTTGCGGCCGCGAGATGCATGTAAGTCACCGCCCCTGGTGGGTAGTTCCGTAGCCCCTGCCACGCGCGCAGAGGTCACGGACATTCTCGCTGACAATGACGCCGTGGTATGTCGACTTGGCGTCATTGATTGGCGGATTTCGTACGTGTGGCTTGCCCTCGGCCCGTTCAGGCCCCTTGTGAGAACGTGAAACGGCGAGGCGAGGGGCGTATGGTCACTGTGTGTATCACGGCAGGTCACGACGGGCAATGAGGCCGAATCGGAACCTGGTGTGCGGTTCTGTCGTTAATCCCCTTTGTGCCGCGACGACTCGGGACGGCCCGTGGGACCGGTGCGTTCGGTATCGGGGTCACCCGTACGAGCGGAAGGCTGCAACCGGCCGGTGAGGTGGAGTGCGCCGGATGCTCGCGCCCCGGCGGGCGCGGTGCTCGCGCCCCCAACGCGCGGGGAACGGGCCGCGGCTGGATGCCACGGCCCGTTCTCTGGTGGGCCGTCGGACGAGTGCCCCACGCACCGCGCCGACGGCCTGTCGCCCGGAGGTCAGCCTGTGAAGGCCGCGACTCCCTCCGGGGTTCCCCAGCCGGTCGGGCCGTCGTAGCCCGCCCGCGCGGTGCACAGGTAGGTGGTGGTGCAGCTGCCGTTGCTGCCGCTGGTCACGTCGTTGAGGGCGGACGTGCCGGCCGCGGTGTAGGGGAACTTGGCCGGGTAGGAGCCGCTCGAGGGCGTGCCCGCGAGGGCGTAGACGCCCGCGATGATCGGGGACGAGGCGCTGGTGCCGCCGAAGGTGTACCAGCCGGCCGTGACGCCGTAGGAGTCGTAGACCGAGACGCCGGTCGCCGGGTCGGCGACGGCCGACACGTCGGAGACGGTCCGCTTGGCGCAGCCGGTGTCGGTCTGCCAGGCGGGCTTGGTGTCGTAGGAGGAGCAGCCGGAGCCGGTGCCCTCGGTGCTGCTGGTGTTCCACACGGATTCGGTCCAGCCGCGGCTGGACGACGACTTCGACAGGGCGGTGCCGCCGACGGCGGTGACGTACTGGGAGGCGGCCGGGTACTCGGCGCCGTAGCCGCCGTCGCCGGCGCTGACGGTGATGGCGACGCCGGGGTGGTTGAAGTAGGAGGAGTCGTAGCTGGTGTCGGAGGAGGACTCGCCGCCGCCGTAGCTGTTGGAGACGTACTTCGCGCCGAGCTTGACGGCCTCGTTCACCGCGGTGCCGAGGTTCGTCATGCTGGCGGACTTGGCCTCGACGAGCGTGATGCTGCAGTTCGGGCAGATGGCGCTGGCCATGTCCAGGTCGAGGGAGATCTCCTCGGACCAGCCGGCGTCAGGGGTGGGCAGGGAGGTCGTGGAGCCGGTCTGGCTGACCTTCTTGAAGCAGCCGTTGGCGGTGGTGCAGGCCGACAGACCGTACTGCGAGCGGTACGTCGCGAGGTCGGACTCGGCGTTCGGGTCGTCGTACGCGTCGACGATCGCGATGGTCTCGCCGGAGCCCTTGGCGGCGGCCGCGGCGGTCAGGCCGTAGGCGGCCTGGAGGTCGCTCGGGCCGTAGCCGGAGGGGGTGGCGGCGTCGGCGGCCCTGGGGGCGACCCCCTCCGCCTTGGCCTCGGCCTTCTGGAACGCGGTGATGCCGCCGGTGACGCGCAGCGCCTTGCAGGCCATCTCCCCGGCCTTGTTCGGGGTGGCGCAGGCGCGGGTCCACGTCACCTTCGAGGAGGTGGCGCTCGCCGCGGCGTCCGCGTGGACGGCGGTGCCGAAACCGGCGAGGACGAGGGCGGCGCCGGCGAGAGCGATGGAGCCCGTGCGGCGCAGGCGGCCGGGGCGGCTGGATCTGTCGGAGAGGGTGATGCGCAACGTACTGCCTCCTGGGAGGGGGTGACAGGGGCGGTGCGGGTGCGTGCGGGTCCGCCGGTACGGTGTCCCCGGCGGAAGGGCCACGAGGGCCCGCGGACGACGATGACTTGTTGAGTACGTGACAACAAGAGGCTTCTGGAATCCTGACTTCCGCATTACCGAACAAGATCCGCGCGTTACGTCTCGATGGCCGCTTGATGGCCACGCGCTGATCCCCTCTTGACCCAACTCGCCGTGGACCGCCTGGTTCTTCGGGGACTGGGCGTCTTCAGCGGTCCGCGAGCGGCGTCCCGACACTGTCTCAGTGATTCCTTATATAAGTGGACGCTGATAGTGTCCCGTCCATGCACGCATTCGATGTGCTCGGAGACCCCGTGCGCCGCAGGATCCTCGAACTGCTCGCGGACGGGGAGATGACGTCCGGGGCGGTCTGCGAGGTCATCTCGGCGGAGTTCGGGATATCCCAGCCGGGGGTCTCCCAGCATCTGAAGGTGCTGCGGGAGAACGGCTTCGCGACGGTGCGTCCTGAGGGAGCGCGGCGGCTGTACGCGGTGAACGCGGAGCCGCTGCGCGACGTGGACGAGTGGATGGGCCGCTTCCGGCGGTTCTGGGCCCCACGGCTGGACGCGCTGGAGACGGAGCTGGCGCGAGGAAGGCGGGCACGCCGCCTGGAAGGAGAGAACGATGCTCGACGGCATTGACGTGACGCACGAGATCAATTCCGTACGGCGGCAGGTGGGCCGCAAGGTGTTCGGAGCGGGCGAGGCGCGGGTGGTGACGATCTCGCGCGTCTACGACTCCCCGCTCGAGGACCTCTGGGACGCGTGTACGAACCCCGAGCGCATCCCGCGCTGGTTCCTGCCCGTCTCGGGCGAACTGCGCCTCGGCGGGCGCTTCCAGTTGCAGGGCAACGCCGGCGGCACGATCGAACGCTGCGACCCGCCGAAGGGATTCTTCGCGACCTGGGAATTCGGTGGCGAGGTCAGCTGGATCGAGCTGCGGCTGACGCCGGTCGCGGAGGGGCGGACGCGCTTCGAACTGGAGCACATCGCTCATGTGGACGACGAACGGTGGGCCGAATTCGGCCCGGGCGCGGTGGGCGTGGGCTGGGACACCGGCCTGCTGGGGCTGTCCCGTCATCTGGCGACCGGGGCCTCCGCGGACCCCGCCTCGGGGCTGGCCTGGCTGGCGTCGGACGAAGGACGCCGCTTCATCACGCTGAGCAGCACGGCCTGGGGAGAGGCCAACGCGGCGGCGGGCGAGCCGGAGGAGGCGGCGCGGGCCGCGGCGGAGCGGACGACCGCGGCGTACACGGGCGGGTAGGTCTTCCGCGGGGCGGGGTATCCCTGCCGGGTAAGACCGTACGCCCGAAGGGGCGAGGCCGCCGTGGGCCGATTGCGCGCACTGACCTGCGGCGACGGAAACTCATAGGTTAATTTCAGAGCGCTGACAGGGTTTTTCTCACCTTCGTGGGTCACAGTGGACGGTGATGAACCGCATCACACGCCCCCCTGGCAACCGTCGGCACGCGTTCCTCGGTGCTCTCGTGCTGCTGGCCGTCACGGCCTCCTCCGTGGCCGCAGCCGACGACGGTCCCGGACCGCTGGGCGTGACCACCGAGGCCCAGACCGACGCGGCCGCCTCACGGGTCGGTGCGCTCTTCGGCCCCGGCGGCGCTTTGGAGGGCGGGCACTTCTGCACCGCCTCCGTGGTGCAGAGCAAGGCCCACAACCTCATCGTGACCGCCGCGCACTGCCTGGGCACCGGCGCCACCTGGTTCGCCCCCGGCTACCGGGACGGCAAGGCCCCGTACGGGCTCTGGAAGATCACCAAGACATTCGTGGGTGACGGCTGGAGCAATGACGAGGACGAGGACAGCGACGTCGGCTTCGCCACCGTGGAGACCATCGGCGGTGTCGACATCGAGGACATCGTCGGCGCCAACCGGTTCGTCACGGGGCGGCAGACCGGTGCCACCGCGGTCACCGTCACGGGATACCCCAACTCCCGCGAAACGCCGATAAGGTGCGTCAACAAGCCGACCACCCACAGCGCCACGCAACAGCGCATCGCGTGCCCCGACTTCAGCAGCGGCACCAGCGGAAGCCCCTGGGTGAACGGTGACGGCGATGTCGTCGGCGTGCTCGGCGGCCATGAGCAGGGCGGCTCCACCGACGATGTCTCCTACAGCGTCGTCCTGAAGGACGAGGCCGCCGACCTGTACCGGACCGCCTCGGGCGGGTGACCCCGGCCGCCGGAGCCCGCCGGACGGCCGCAAGGCCCCACCGGGACGGCCGTGAGGCCCCCGCGAGACGACCGTAGGGCCACCCCCGTCAGACAGCCGCGGAGCCCCGTTGCCCCCTGGCCGCCCCCTCAGCCGCCCACAATTGGCCGATCTTGTTCGTCGGCGGTGGCCGGACCAGCTCTTTCCCGGTCACCTGGCGGCCCCGCGCCCCTACACTGACCCTCGGCGGACTCCCGTGCGGCGAGGGGTGGTTGACGGTGCGTAAGGCGTGGATATGGGCGACCGCTGCCGTCGGTGCCGCACTGAGCTTCGTGATGCTGCTCGTCGTCGGCGTCTATATGGCGGCCGGGAGCCTGGTGAACGGCCTCGGGAACGGGTCCGTCGGGCTCGCCAAGAACGCCGTGCCCGCCGCGTACGCGTCGATCGTGCAGAAGTGGGGCAACCTGTGCGCCGCGATCAACCCCGCGTTGCTCGCCGCCCAGCTCTATCAGGAGAGCGGCTTCAACCCGAACGCCGAGAGCCCCGCGAAGGCCGAGGGGATCGCGCAGTTCATCCCCGGCACCTGGGCCACCCACGGCATCGACGGCAACGGTGACGGACGGGCCGACGTCTGGGACCCGCGCGACGCGATCCCGTCGGCCGCCTCGTACGACTGCAAGCTCGCCTCGTATGTGAAGGACGCCCCCGGGAGCGTGACGGACAACATGCTCGCCGCGTACAACGCGGGGGCGTACGCGGTCATCAAGTACGGGGGTGTGCCGCCGTACCAGGAGACCCAGAACTATGTGAAGACCATCACGACCCTGGCGAAGAGCTTCGCCGCGCCCGTGCGCCGGGTCGACCCGTCGAAGCAGGCGGCCGGCGCCATCTACTACGCGCAGAAGAAGCTCGGCACCCCGTATCTGTGGGGCGGCAACGGCACCGCCGACCAGGGCGGACGCTTCGACTGCTCCGGACTGACCAAGGCCGCGTACGAGAGCGTGGGCGTCACGCTGCCGCGCGTGGCCAACGACCAGTACAACGCCGGACCCCACCCCAAACGGGACGAACTGCTCCCGGGAGACCTGGTGTTCTTCTCCGACGATCTGACCGATTCCCGCGCCATCCGGCACGTCGGGATCTACGTCGGCGGCGGCTACATGATCGACGCGCCCAGGACCGGTGCCGTGATCCGTTTCGACCCGATCGACACCCCTGACTACTTCGGGGCGACACGGGTCACCGAAGATGGCGCGAAAGCACTGCCCACGAGGGTGTGAACCGGGGTGTGAAGGACATGCGCACACCTGCGCACTGGCCGGAACTCTCGGTTCCGCACACCCCGCTGAGCTGCGAAGACGAGTCTCTCTTCGATAACGTCTGCGTGATCATTGTGTGGAATCCGGAACGCGGACCGGAAGGCTGTGCGTTCCTTCTGACGTAGAGCGTTGACGTACGGCAGCCGGCTTGACGTGGAGCGGATCTACGGCCACGGGGTGGTGGAACGGCGCGCGCACCGGCGCGTCCGTGGAACGAGACAGACGACGAAGGGGCCGAACGATGGCTGCACTCGCCGAATCCGGGTCGAACCCCGACGTCGATCTGTTGTACGACATCAATGGCCTGGCCAAGGACGCGCCGCACTGGTTCGACCGCGTCATCGAGTTCGTCGGCGAGTACGGACTGCTGCTCGCCATGGTCCTGCTCATCCTGTGGTGCTGGTGGACCGTGCGCCGGCGGGGCGGTGCCGATGCCGCGTCCTGTGTCGCCGCCCTGGTCTGGGCCCCGCTGGCCGCCGGCCTCGCGGTGCTCGTGAACGTGCCGATCCGGGGCTTCGTGAACCGCCCCCGGCCGTTCGTCGACCACCAGGGACTCGACGTCCTCGCCACCGGCAGGACGGACTACTCCTTCGTCAGCGACCACGCCACGCTCACGATGGCCGCGGCGGTCGCCCTGTTCGTCGCCCACCGGAAGTTCGGGCTCGTCGGCCTGGGACTCGCGCTGCTCGAAGGTTTCTGCCGGGTCTACATGGGGGTGCACTACCCGACGGACGTCGTCGGGGGCTTCGCCCTCGGTACGGCCGTCGCGCTGCTGCTCTCCCCGCTCGCCATGGCGCTGCTCACCCCGCTCATGAAGGCGGTCGAGGCATCGCCCCGCGCCGGACGGCTGGTCCGGTCCCGCGGGGCGCGTACCGCGCAGGCCGTGATTCCCGGGGCGCGCACGGAACAGCCGGCGGAGGAGCGGGACCTGGCCGCGTGACCGCGGCCGGCCGCACCGGCCGCCGCACGGCCGCCGCCGTGGGCCGCGGCCCGGCGACGCGGCCCGATGCGGCGGCCCCGCGCGGAGCGTTCCCTACAGCGCCTGCGGGAACGTGAAGAAACCGTTCGGGTCGTACTGGTGCTTGAGCCGCGTGAGCCGGGCGGCCGCGTCCCCGTAGTACGCCGTGCGCCAGTTCGTCAGGGTCGGGTCCGTGTAGTTCTGGTACGCGGCCCCGGACGCGTAGCCGCGCATCGCGGTGTGCGCGGACGTCAGCCAGGACCGGGCCGCGGTACCGGAGGTGCCCGCGGGCCAGCTCGCGATGTACTGCGCCAGCATGCGCGAGCTGCGGTGCACGAACGCCGTGGCCGTCGGTGAGACCCGGTTGACCGCACCGCCGAGCGCGGTGAACGCGACGCTGCCCGCCCCGCCCCGGACCTGCGTCATCTGCCGCAGGATCGTCCGGATGCCGGCCGCCGGGATCGAGCGGTCGAAGAAGTCCGAGTGCGCCGCGTACGTCTCACGGCCGAGGGCGCCCTGCGGGGAGCGGCCCGGGGTCGAACCCGGCAGATGGCACTGGGCATCGGCGGAGAAGGACGAGCAGCCCGCGTACGCCTCCATCGCACTCTTGTACGCATGCCGCTTGAGCGAGATGCCCCGGGCCGGGGAGCCCACCTTCGCGGACAGGCGGTCGACCGCGTTCTGGAGTTCCCCGTAGGTGCCGAGGGAGAACGCGGCGACGGAGACGGTGGGCGTGCCGCCGTTCTCCAGGTGGCAGGAGGACCAGATCTCGTCGGGCTGGTCGGGACCCCACTCCTGCCACGCGCTGAGGACGGCGGCGGCCTTGGACCAGGGCCAGGTGAGGTAGGCCGACACCGCCTGGGGTGCCGGATGCGTCCTGAACCGCAGTTCGGTGACGACGCCGAAGTTGCCGTTGCCCGCGCCGCGCAGGGCCCAGAAGAGGTCCTTGTTCTCGGTGGCGTTCGCGACCAGTTGCTTGCCGTCGGCGGTGATCAGGGTCGCCTGGGTGAGGCTGTCGCAGGTCAGTCCGTACGCCCGGGAGACCACGCCATGGCCGCCGCCGAGGGTGAGTCCGGAGACACCGACGGTGGGGCAGGAGCCGGCGGGTATGGTCACGCCCTTCGCGGTGAGCGCGCGGTAGACGTCGATCAGCTTGGAGCCCGCGCCGACGACCGCTTCGCCGCCACTCGCCCGGATCGTGCCGAGCTTCGACACGTCGATGATCAGCCGGCCGTCGCCGGAGGACCAACCGGCGTAGGAGTGGCCGCCGTTGCGTATCGCGACCTTGACGTGGTGGGCCCGGGCGTACGCCAGCACGGTGCGGATGTCGTCGGCGTGCGCCACATACGCGACCGCCGCGGGCTTCAGGGAGTCGAAGCGGGTGTTGTAGAGCTGGTGGGCCGTCGGCCAGGCGTGGTCACCGGGGCGGACGAGGACGCCCGCCAGGTCCTTGGCCAGTGCCGTCCAGTCGGCGGCGGCGCGGGCGCCGACGGTGGCCGTACGCATCGACGTGCCCGTGGCTGCCGATGTGCCCGCGGCCGCCGCCGAGCCGCTGATACCGCCGGTGCACGCGGCGGTCAACGCCGTCGCGAGTACGGTGGTGCTTCCGCCGATGAACGTACGTCGTTGCATGGGGGGCCTCCCTTGGGTTCCGTGGAGCGAGACGGACCGGCGGGACGGCGGGTTGCGTGGGGAAGTGCCACAGAACGGCTACAACGCTGGACAGTTGTGACCGGCTCTGACTGGTTTCAGTCGGTGGGTGGCGGCGGGTCCAGTCGACCGCCCCGGCCGGTGGCGTGCTCCTCGGCGTCCGCCCTCGCCCGGCTGCGGGCTCTGCGCGCCGGCCCCCGCCAGCCGCAGGTGCACCGGGCCACACAGAACCGGCCCTGTTCGACCGTCGTCGCGAGGTGCTCTTCCGGGCCGACGGCTGTGTCCCCTTGTTCCACTCCGGCAAGGTTACCGAAGGCAAGTGCGGTGCCGGCCATGGAGCGTGAGCCTTCGGGGCGCGTGACGGGTCTCCCTACTGGTCGTTAACCGGAACGACAGCAGGGACACCGGGACGTACCGGCTGGGGGTAGGCGGACGATGGTGGTGCGGCAGCACGGTCGGGTCGGTGCGGCGGTCGTCGCGACGCTGGGACTGCTGGTCTGCGGCACCTCGGCCACCGGATGCGCGGGCGGCGGGGCCGCCGCCGACGACGTGCCCTCCGGCACGGAGGCCGTCCGGGAACTGCATGGGGCGGCCGGGGCCCTGGTGCGGGCGGGCAGTTCACGGACCCGGACGTCGATGGAGATGGCCACCGGCGGCACCCGGGTCACCATCCACGGCGAGGGCGTCTACGACTACCGCGCCCGGCTCGGCCGGCTCACGGTCCTGCTGCCGCGCGATCCCGCCGGCACCGAGGAGCACCGTCCCATCACCGAACTGCTCACCCCCGGCGCCCTGTTCATGAAGAACCGGGGCGCGGGGGTGCCGGCCGACAAATGGGTGCGGGTCGACACGGCCACGCTCTCCGACGGCAACCTCGTCACCGGCGGTGCCACCGACCCGTACGCGGCGGCCGCGTTGCTGCGCGGGGCCCGCAGCGCCCGATACGTCGGGCGGACCGAGGTCGCGGGAGCCCCCGTGCGGCACTACCGAGGGGTGGCCGACATCGGGCTCGCGGCACAGCGCGCTCCGGTCGCGGACCAGGAGCCGTTCTGGGCGGCGGCGAAGGGGTTCGCCACGGCCGAGGTGTCGTTCGATGCCTATCTCGATGACCGGGGGCGCCTGCGGAAGGTGCGCCACCGGTTCAGTTTCGTCAATGGCCGGCAGAAGACGACGGTCGCGGTGGCGTCGACGACGCTGCTGTACGGCTTCGGGGCCCCCGTCGACGTACGACTGCCGGCGACCGGCGACATCTTCGCCGGGAAGATCGCGGAGCAGTGAGGGTGAGCGGGTGTCGCCGGGGGCCGGCAGGCCGAAAGCGGTGCGGCTGAGGGCTGGAAATGGTCCATCCGTGCCATGCGCGGCCCGCAGACCGCTCCCTACCCTAGGAAGTCGGTGGCGGCAGAAAGAGGTGACGCACGTGGCTCGGCTCGGCGGTACGGCAGTCCAGGACCACGTGGCCCTCGCCGAGATCGAGCTGTGCGGCGATCTGATCATCGCGGCCTCCGCCGCGCACGAGGACCGGCTCAGCCTTGAGAGCATCGACGAGGTGCTGAGGGTGGCGGAGGAACGGGACGCGACCGGCAGGTGAGCCGTGTCCCGCCGCCCGGTGGCGCCCGCCCGCGGCATCAGGTGCGCAGCATCCGGCCGATCGCCTTCGTGGCCTCCTCCATCTTCGTGTCGATCTCCGTGCCGCCCTTGAGCGCGGCGTCCGCGACGCAATGGCGCAGATGCTCCTCCAGGAGCTGGAGCGCGAAGGACTGCAGGGCCTTCGTCGAGGCGGAGACCTGGGTGAGTATGTCGATGCAGTACACGTCCTCCTCGACCATGCGCTGCAGACCCCGGATCTGGCCCTCGATCCGGCGCAGCCGCTTGAGGTGCTCGTCCTTCTGATCGTGGTAGCCGTGGATGCCGCGGTCATGGTCGGTCACCACGACCGCGTCGTCCTCGGGGGGCGCCGCCGCGCCGGCCTCGGTGGTCGTCATCGCGTCCTCCTGTCGACAGCCGCTCGGGGAGGCGGAACCGGACGGGCGACCCGCTGTGGCGGATCTTGTACTCCCCAGCCCGGACATATACCCCCGGCGGGTATATGGTAACGAACTTTGCTGGGTATAGGGCCCTTGGCCGGAGCCCTGGCCGCCCCCGTGCCGACCACGGTGCCCGATGGGCGACACTGGAGGACGGCCCCTTAGCCGTGGCCGGATGATGCGCCTAGCATCAGCCTGACCGAGACCGAAGGATCCTGAGGACCCCACGTGCGCTTTCGTCTGACCCCCAGGGAGACGAGCTTCTATGACATGTTCGCCGCGTCCGCGGACAACATCGTCACGGGCTCGAAACTCCTGATGGAACTGCTCGGGGCGGACGGCTCCGCCCGGGCCGAGATCGCAGAGCGTATGCGGGCAGCGGAACACGCCGGTGACGACGCCACGCACGCGATCTTCCACCAGCTGAACTCCTCGTTCATCACGCCGTTCGACCGCGAGGACATCTACTCTCTCGCATCCTCCCTGGACGACATCATGGACTTCATGGAGGAGGCCGTCGACCTGGTCGTCCTCTACAACATCGAGGAGCTTCCCAAGGGTGTCGAACAGCAGATCGAGGTTCTGGCGCGGGCGGCCGACCTGACGGCCGAGGCGATGCCCCACCTGCGCACGATGGAGAACCTGACCGAGTACTGGATCGAGGTGAACCGCCTGGAGAACCAGGCGGACCAGATCCACCGCAAACTGCTCGCCCACCTGTTCAACGGCAAGTACGACGCGATCGAGGTCCTGAAGCTCAAGCAGATCGTGGACGTGCTGGAGGAAGCGGCGGACGCGTTCGAGCACGTGGCCAATACCGTGGAGACCATCGCGGTCAAGGAGTCCTGAGGCGTCCATGGACACCTTTGCTCTGATCCTGACCATCCTGATCGCGCTGTTCTTCGCTTATACCAACGGCTTCCACGACTCGGCGAACGCCATCGCCACCTCGGTGTCGACGCGTGCGCTGACGCCGCGCGCCGCGCTGGCGATGGCGGCGGTGATGAACCTCGCCGGCGCGTTCCTCGGCAACGGGGTGGCGCAGACCGTCAGTGAGGGTCTGATCCAGACACCCTCCGGCGGCAAGGGGATGAGCATCCTCTTCGCGGCACTGCTCGGCGCGATCGTCTGGAACCTGGTCACGTGGTACTTCGGCCTGCCGTCGTCCTCGTCGCACGCCCTGTTCGGCGGACTGGTGGGCGCGGCGCTGGCCGGTGGTACGACGGTGTACTGGTCCGGGGTCCTGGACAAGGTCGTCACGCCCATGTTCCTGTCCCCGGTGGTGGGCCTGATCGTCGGCTACCTGGTGATGACCGCGATCATGTGGATCTTCCGCCGGGCCAGTCCGCACCGGGCGAAGCGGGGATTCCGCATAGCCCAGACCGTCTCGGCCGCCGGCATGGCGCTCGGCCACGGCCTCCAGGACGCGCAGAAGACCATGGGTGTCGTGGCGATGGCGCTGGTCATCGCCGATGTCCAGAAGTCCGGCGACCCGATCCCGGTGTGGGTGAAGCTCGTGTCCGCGGTGATGCTCTCGCTGGGGACGTACGCGGGCGGCTGGCGCATCATGCGCACGCTCGGCCGCAAGATCATCGAACTGGACCCGCCGCAGGGGTTCGCGGCGGAGACCACGGGCGCGTCGATCATGTTCGCGACGGCGTACCTGTTCAAGGCGCCGATCTCCACGACGCACGTCATCACGTCGGCGATCATGGGCGTGGGCGCGACGAAGCGGGTGAACGCCGTGCGGTGGGGTATCGCCAAGAACATCGTCCTGGGCTGGTTCATCACGATGCCGGCGGCAGCGGCCGTGGCGGCCTGCGCCTTCTGGGTGATCAACCTGGCGCTGCTGTAGCCACCGGCCGGAAGGTCGCCGCAGAAACCTTTCTTCACCCCCTCGCCCTCCCGGCGAGGGGGTGACGTGTTGTGCGCCCCTCATGCTTGCGGGCCCCGCTTCGAGATGCGGGGCCCGCAAGCATGACAAGACTGGAGCTATGACTGCGAAGGCACTCCTCGAAGGCGGGCCGGACGATCTCGCGGGCAAGCTCGTGCCGATCGTTCCGCCCGGAAAAGAGCTGAAGATTCCGCACCGCGGCGGATACGAGCACTACAAGATGACGCCGCGCCACGAGAACAGCCAGGAGGGGCAGGTCACCGTCTACCAGTGGTGGGAACGCACGGAAGTCGCCGAATAACGCGAGTGGGCCCGCCCCCGGGAGCCAGGGGCGGGCCCTCTTCTACCTCGCGGTGGCACCGCCATGCAGCACCGCGAGGGGTCCTTGGGGACCGTTCCGGATCAGCCGAAGCGACCCGAGATGTAGTCCTCAGTGGCCTGGACCGACGGGTTGGAGAAGATCCGCTCCGTCTCGTCGATCTCGATCAGATGGCCCGGCTGGCCCACGGCCGACAGGTTGAAGAACGCCGTGCGGTCGGAGACACGCGCCGCCTGCTGCATGTTGTGCGTCACGATGACGATCGTGTAGCGCTCCTTCAGCTCGCCGATCAGGTCCTCGATCGCGAGGGTGGAGATCGGGTCCAGGGCCGAGCAGGGCTCGTCCATGAGCAGCACCCTCGGCTCCACCGCGATGGCCCGGGCGATGCACAGACGCTGCTGCTGACCACCGGACAGGCCGGAGCCCGGCTTGTTCAGGCGGTCCTTGACCTCGTTCCAGAGGTTGGCGCCCTTGAGCGACTTCTCCACGATGTCGCTCAGCTCGGACTTCTTGTAGTTGCCGTTCAGCTTCAGGCCCGCCGCCACGTTGTCGAAGATCGACATGGTGGGGAAGGGGTTCGGGCGCTGGAAGACCATGCCCACCTCGCGGCGGACGGAGACCGGGTCGATCCCCGTGCCGTAGAGGTCCTCGCTGTCCAGCAGCACCTTGCCCTCGACGCGTCCGCCCGGCGTCACCTCGTGCATGCGGTTGAGCGTGCGCAGGAACGTGGACTTGCCGCAGCCGGAGGGGCCGATGAACGCCGTCACCGATTGCGGCTCGATGGCCATCGAGATGTCCTCGATCGCCTTGTGGGAGCCGTAGTAGGCGGAGAGACCGCTTACATCGATTCGCTTGGCCATGACTACTTCACTTCCAGTATCAGTCGCTGAGGGCTCCGACCGGCGGAGCCGGAAATCGTCGCCTTAGCGACCGGTCTTCGGGGCCTTCCAGCGGGCGATGCCGCGGGCCAGCAGGTTGAGGATCATCACGAAGGCGATGAGGGCGAGTGCCGCGGCCCAGGCCCGGTCGTAGGCAGCGCCGGCTCCGGCGCTGTTCGCGTACTGCTGGTAGATGTACAGCGGCAGCGAGGCCTGCGGGTCCTGGAACGGGTTGTTGTTGATGAAGTTCGTACCCCACACCAGCAGCAGCATGGGCGCGGTCTCACCGGTGATACGCGCGATCGAGAGCATCACACCTGTCGTGATACCGCCGATCGAGGTCGGCAGGACCACCTTGAGGATGGTGCGCCACTTCGGGACACCCAGCGCGAGGGACGCCTCGCGCAGCTCGTTCGGGACGAGCTTGAGCATCTCCTCCGTGGAGCGGACCACCACGGGCATCATCAGAATCGCCAGGGCCAGCGAACCGGCGAAGCCGGAGTAGCCCATGTCGAGGATGAGGATCCAGAAGCTGAGGACGAACAGACCGGCGACGATCGACGGGATACCCGTCATGACGTCGACGAAGAAGGTGACGGCGCGGGCGAGCTTGCCGCGCCCGTACTCGACGAGGTAGACGGCGGTGAGCACACCGACCGGCACGGCGATCACCGAGGCGAGGCCGACCTGCTCCAGCGTGCCGATGATCGCGTGGTAGATACCGCCGCCGGGCTCCGTGTCGGCGACCACGCCCATCGAGTGGGTGAGGAAGTAGACGTCGAAGACCTTCACACCGCGCTTGAGGGTCTCCCAGACGAGGGAGGCCAGCGGGATGACCGCAAGGAGGAAGCAGACCCAGACGAGGGCGGTCGCCACCCGGTCCCTGGCCTGGCGGCGGCCCTCGACGCGCGTCGCGATGACGTACGTGCCGAGGACGAACAGGACCGCGGCCATCAGGGCCCACTGGATGTTGCTGTCGAGGCCGGCGGCCAGGCTGATGCCCACTCCCACGGCGACCGAACCCGCGGCGATCGCCCAGGGCGACCACTTCGGCAGGCGGGCGCCGTGCAGGGCGCTCCGACGGTTGTCGGTGACGGTTGCGGTGCTCATCCGTTGGCCCCCGAGTATTCCTTGCGGCGGGCGATGATCACGCGAGCCGCACCGTTGACCAGCAGGGTGATGACGAAGAGGACCAGACCGGAGGCGATGAGGGCGTCACGGCCCTGGTCGGTGGCCTCGCCGAACTTGCTGGCGATGTTCTGGGCGAAGGTGCCGCCGCCCGGGTCCAGCAGGCTGGCCTGAATGCTGAAGGTCGGGGACAGGACGGTGGCGACGGCCATCGTCTCGCCGAGGGCACGGCCGAGGCCGAGCATCGACGCGGAGATCACACCGGAGCGGCCGAACGGCAGCACGGCCATCCGGACGACCTCCCAGCGCGTGGCGCCGAGGGCGAGGGCCGCTTCCTCGTGCATCTGCGGGACCTGTCGGAAGACCTCACGGCTCACGTTGGTGATGATCGGCAGGATCATGATCGCGAGGAGGACGCCGACGGTGAGCAGGGAGCGCGGGGCGCCGCCCTGCCAGGAGAAGATGCCGGTCCAGCCGAGGTAGTCGTCCAGCCAGCCGAACAGTCCGGCCATGTGCGGTACGAGGACGAGGGCGCCCCACAGGCCGTAGACGATGGAGGGCACGGCGGCGAGCAGGTCGATGACGTAGGCGATGGGCCCGGCCAGCCTGCGCGGCGAGTAGTGCGTGAGGAACAGCGCGATACCGACCGCGACCGGGACCGCGAGGGCCATGGCGATGATCGAGGAGACCACCGTGCCGAAGGCCAGGACCGCGATGCCGAAGACCGGCGGGTTCAGGTTGGTGTTCCACTCGAACGTGGTCAGGAAGTTTCCGTGGTCGTCGCTGATCGCGATGGCCGCACGGTAGGTGAGGAAGACCGCGATGGCGGCCATGATCACCAGAAGGAAGATGCCAGAACCGCGGGACAGGCCCAGGAAGACCCGGTCCCCGGCGCGGGTGGCGCCGTGGCCCGTGCGCTTGTGCGCGGCCGCGGAAGGCTGGGGGGAGGGTGGCGGCGCTTCTGTGTTCTGTGTCGTGATGTCCATCAGGATCTCCGGTCTGCGGAGCCGGGACGGGTGGCGGCTCCAGGCGGCGGTGCACCGGACGGTGCGGCCCGCCCCCCTTTCAGGGAGCGGGCCGCACATCGGGTCAGCTCAGGCTCGAGATGGTCTCGCGAACCTTGGAGATGATCTCGGCGGGGATGGGCGCGTACTTGGCCTCGGTCAGCTGGTTCTGGCCGTCCTCGGACGCGATGTAGGTGAGGAAGGACTTCACGGTCGGCAGGGTGTCGGCCTTGTTGCCCTTGTCGCAGACGATCTCGTACGTGACGAGGGTCAGCGGGTAGGCACCGTCCTCGGTGGGCTGGTAGTTCAGCTTGAGGGCCAGGTCCTTGCCGGTGCCGGCGACCTGGGCGCTCGCGATCGCCTTGGTGGCGTTCTCGACGGTGGCCTTGGCCGGGGTGGAGGCGCCGGTCTTGAGGTCGACCGTCTTGATGCCGTCGGCGGCGTAGGAGAGCTCGAAGTACGAGATGGCACCCGAGGTCTGCTTGACCTGCTGGGCCAGGCCGGCGGAGCCCTGCGCGGACTGGCCGCCCTTGGCCTGCCAGGCCTTGCCGCCCGAGTACGGCCAGTCGCTCTTGGCGGTGGCGATCAGGTACTTGGTGAAGTTGTCCGTGGTGCCGGACTCGTCGGAGCGGTGGAACGCCTGGATCTTGAGGTCAGGCAGCTTGGCGCCCGGGTTCAGCTTCGCGATCGCCGTGTCGTTCCACTTGGTGATCTTGCCGTCGAAGATCTTGGCGATCGTGGCGGGGTCGAGGACCAGGCTGTCCACGCCCGGCACGTTGAAGCCGATCGCGATCGGGCCGCCGACCATCGGCAGGTCGATGGCCTTGCCGCCACCGGTGCAGACCTTGCTGGACTGGGCGACCTCGTCGGGCTTCAGCGCGGAGTCCGAGCCGGCGAACGCGGTCTGGCCACCGAGGAACGCGGTGACACCGGCGCCCGAACCGGTCGGGTTGTAGTTGATCTGCACGCCGGGGCAGGCCTGGGTGTACTGCTTGACCCACGCGTCGATGGCGTTCTTCTGCGCGGAGGAGCCGGAAGCCTGGAGCTGGCCCTTGGCGTTGTCACACTTGACGGAGGAGGAGCTGGACGCCGAGGCCGAGCTGCCGCTGCCACTGTTGCTCTTGCCCGTGTCGTTGGAGCCGCACGCCGTCAGGGCCAGGGCGCCGGAGACGGCGACAGCACCGAGAGAGAGGGCGCGAAGCCGGTTCTTGCGCTGAAGCATCACTTTCGGGAGTTCCTTCCAGGAGCCGCCGACCGCCGACGGCGTGCGAAGTGTGGTAGCCCAACAGGGCTGGTGTGTCGGTGTGGTGCGACAGCACGCTCCATGCGCGCTTCGCACCGTGTAAGGCTGAAATTAGGCAGAACAGGTGAAGCTGCCGATGGCCGAGAGTGAACGGAGGGTGAACCCCTGCGGTCGGTGTGGTTAGGTCACGGAACGCTTACGTCTCGGACACGGGGGCATTCCGGCTGCCGAGCCGGGTTTCAGGCTGACTGGCCTGCGGGTTTCGGCCAGTGGCGCGGTTCCCCCGCCCCGCGCGGACGCAGGGGGTCCATAACTCCCTTTCGCCTGCTTCAGGATGTATGGATGCTTATGCCAGATTAAGTGCGTTCAGGAAAGCATCGACCAGTTCCCGGTCGCGCGGCTGGGTCAGATGGGTCCGGGCCGCGGCGGGCGGGAGCCACAGGATGCGGTCGACCTCGCGGTTCGGGGCGAAGGAGCCCCCCGTCGCCTCGGCCGCCCAGTAGTGGACCTGCTTGGGGCGGCCGTTCACCTCGTAGCGGGCGAGGGGCAGGGGCGGGCCGGGGACGGCGGTGTACCCCGTCTCCTCCTCCACCTCGCGCAGAGCACCCGCGAGCGGGTCCTCCTCGCGCTTGAGCTTGCCCTTCGGATGGGACCAGTCGTCGTACCTGGGCCGGTGGACCAGGCAGATCTCCAGTTCGCCGTTCACCGGGGAGTGACGCCACAGGACACAGCCCGCCGCGCGAATGGTGTCGTCGTCGGTCATCGGGTGCTCCGGCTCCTCTCTCGTGGCTGCGGCGCGCCTGTCGCGGCGCGCCCGTCGTACGAGTGCCCGTCGTGCCGTCGTGCTGTCGTGCCGTCGTGCCGTCGTGTCTCGTGCGCGTGCTTGTCGTGCTGTCGTGCCTCGCGCGCGTACCTGTCGCGCCGTGCCGTCGTACGGGCGCTTGGTCGCGCCGTGCCCGGGACGCGGGGCCTCGCGGACCGTCGCGTGCCCGGCGCCGGAGGCCGGGCCCGCCCCGCGAGGACCGGGCCCGGTGCCGGGGCGCCTACGGAGTACCCACCGCCTGCTTCTGCCATGACTGTTGGAACGCGAAGCGGGCCGCCTCCACCTCGTGACGCTGGTCGGCGTGCAGTACGCCCAGCGCGTACGCCGTCGCCGGGGCGATGCGCGGGGTGCGCGCCGCCGCCGCGGCGGCCGCGGCGGCCTCCGAGGCGTCCCGGTGCCGGTTCAGGGCCTGGCCCGCCGCCAGCAGTCGCACGTCGACGGCTGCGTCCTCTCCGTAGAGCACCTCCCGGGCGTACCGGTGCAGGCGCAGCAGCAGCCGGACCTGGTGCCAGGGGCCGTCCTGCGGGTGCGGGGCCGGGTCGGGGGAGAGGCCGTGGATCAGGGCCTCCGCGTTGTACGGGTGGCCCGCGGTGACCAGCGGCAGTGCGGTCACCGCGTCGCACAGCCGCTCCTGAGCGGCGGCGGCCGGCGGGCGCAGGTCGGCGGTGGCCGCGGCGGGTGTGAGCGGGACCTCGCTGGCGAGGACGGCGACGCTGTCCGCCACCGCGTGGAACCGGCTGGAGCCGAGGGCCTGCAGGGCCGCGGAGTGGGCGCGCGTCCGGGCCAGGGTCAGCTGGCGCTCCAGCAGGGCGCCCGCCTTCGCCGCGCCGATGGTCAGATTGCCCCGTTCCGGGACGCCGGGCTGGCTGCGCGGGCCGGTTCCGGACTCCGCCGCGCTCCCCGGCTGCGCGGGGAACACCGAGGAGCCCGACAGCCGGTGCAGGGCGAGCAGCAGTCGTTCGAGCCGGGCCGCGTAGGCGTGCTCGCGGGCCAGAGTGCCCGAGAGCCAGGCGAGTTCGGGGCGCATCGCCTCCGACCAGTCGGCGTCCAGGAGGGGACGGAACGTGTGGAGCGTGCCGCTGATGCGGCGTGCCGAGCGGCGCAGGGCGAGCGCCGCGTCGCCGGAGTCGTCCGTGCCGTTGTCCCCCGCGCGCGTCTCTTCCCCCACCCTCGGCTTCGCTCGGGCGGGGGGACCCCCGTGAGCGGAGGAGGTCCCCCCGGTACCGGCTTCCCGGTGCTGCCGCAGTGAGCGGAGGAACTCCATGGCCTGGGCCCGCAGGTAGCCCGCGAGGGCGTCCCCGGTGGGCTCGGCCGTGGGGTCGGTGGGGGGATCAAGGTGTTGCTGTGCCACGCCGGCGCCTCCGGGCGTCTATGAGCATCTCCTGGACGTTCCGCAGGGGCTGGCCGTCCGCGTCGGTCGCGTGCCGGTTCCACTCGCCGTCCGGGCCCAGGTGCCAGGAGGCCGTGGTGTCGGACATACCGGTCTCGATGAGCCGGTTGAGGGCCGCCCGGTGCGCCGGGTCGGTGACCCTGACGAGTGCTTCGATGCGGCGGTCGAGGTTGCGGTGCATCATGTCGGCGCTGCCGATCCACACCTCGGGCTCGCCCCCGTTTCCGAACACGAAGACACGCGAGTGTTCGAGGAAGCGGCCGAGGATGGACCGCACCCGTATGTTCTCCGACAGGCCGGCGATGCCGGGACGCAGCGCGCAGATGCCGCGCACCCACACATCGACCGGAACGCCCGCCTGCGACGCGCGGTAGAGGGCGTCGACGATCGCCTCGTCCACCATCGAGTTGACCTTGATGCGGACGCACGCGGGCCGGCCGGCCCGGTGGTGCTGGATCTCCTTGTTGATCCGGGAGATCAGACCGTCGCGCAGGGACCTGGGGGCGACCAGCAGCCGGCGGTAGGTCTCCCGGCGCGAGTAGCCCGACAGCCTGTTGAACAGGTCGGACAGGTCCGCGCCGACCTGCGGATCGGCGGTCAGCAGCCCGAGGTCCTCGTACAGGCGTGCGGTCTTCGGGTGGTAGTTGCCCGTGCCGACATGGCCGTAGCGGCGGAGCGTCTCGCCCTCCTGCCGCACGACCAGGGACAGCTTGCAGTGCGTCTTCAGGCCGACGAGCCCGTGGACGACGTGGCAGCCCGCCTCCTCCAGCTTGCGGGCCCACTTGATGTTGGCCTGCTCGTCGAAGCGGGCCTTGATCTCGACCAGTACGAGGACCTGCTTGCCGGACTCGGCCGCGTCTATCAGCGCGTCGACGATCGGCGAGGTCTCCGAGGTCCGGTACAGCGTCTGCTTGATGGCGAGCACGTCCGGGTCGCCGGCCGCCTGCTCCAGGAACGCCTGCACCGAGGTGGAGAAGCTGTCGTACGGGTGGTGCAGCAGGACGTCCCGCTCCCGCAGCGCCGCGAAGATGTCGGGCGCGGACGCCGACTCGACCTCCGCGAGGTCGCGGTGGGTGCCCGCGACGAACTTCGGGTACTTCAGCTCGGGCCGGTCGAGGTTGGCGATGCCGAAGAGACCCGTCAGGTCCAGGGGACCCGGCAGCGGGTACACCTCGGCCTCGGAGATCTTCAGCTCGCGCACGAGCAGGTCCAGCACGTACCGGTCGATGGACTCCTCGACCTCCAGGCGCACCGGGGGCCCGAAGCGGCGCCGCATGAGCTCCTTCTCCAGGGCCTGGAGCAGGTTCTCGGCGTCGTCCTCCTCGACCTCGAGGTCCTCGTTGCGGGTGATCCGGAAGGTGTGGTGCTCCAGCACCTCCATGCCCGGGAACAGCTCCTCCAGGTGCGCGGCGATGATGTCCTCGATGGGGACGTACCGCTGCGGGGAGGCCTCCAGGAAGCGGGAGAGCAGTGGCGGCACCTTGACCCGCGCGAAGTGGCGGTGGCCGGAGACCGGGTTGCGCACGACGACCGCGAGGTTGAGCGAGAGTCCCGAGATGTACGGGAACGGGTGCGCGGGGTCGACGGCCAGCGGGGTGAGCACCGGGAAGATCTGGTGCCGGAAGAGCGTGAAGAGGCGTGCCTGTTCCTTGTCGTTCAGCTCGTTCCAGCGGACCAGGTGGATGCTCTCCTCCGCGAGCGCGGGGGCGACGTCCTCGTGGAAGCAGGCCGCGTGCCGGGCCATGAGCTCGCGGGAGCGGGCCCAGATCATCTCCAGCACCTCGCGGGGCTGGAGGCCGGACGCCGACCGGGTGGCGACACCGGTGGCGATACGGCGCTTCAGGCCCGCCACCCGGACCATGAAGAACTCGTCCAGGTTGCTGGCGAAGATCGCCAGGAACTTCGCGCGCTCCAGGAGCGGCGTGTTCGGGTCCTCGGCCAGCGCGAGCACGCGCTCGTTGAACTGGAGCCAGCTGCGTTCCCGGTCGAGGAAGCGGTCCTGCGGAAGCAGTGCTCCCTCGCGCTCCTCGTACACGTCGAGGTCGGCGTCGATGTCGGGTTCGAGTTCGGAGACCGCCGCGGCCACGGTGTGCGGGCGGTGCGCGGCGATGGAGCCCACGGAGGGCTGCTGGTTCTGCATGATCGCGCGACCCGCGGGTTCCCCCTCATGGGGGGTGACGGGGGACGGGTGGGCCGGTGCCTGGGCGTTCTGCTGGCTCATGAACCCATTCTTCCGCGCCGACCGGGTGACGGGCGCGTCGGAGACGACGGGCGGCGGCGCTGAGGACGGACGCTCGCGTTCCGCACCGGCACCGTTGCGTGGGGGCGGCGAGGGCTCGGGCGCGACGGCGTTCATTGACCGAGCGTCGCAAGTCCGTCTGAATCAATGGTTACGGCGACATGACGTGCGGGATAGCGCGGAGAGGCTCGCGGGCGTCTACGGGGGGCGCGGCGGCGCACGAGGGGGCTGGACGACGCGTATGCGGTGTCCCGGCCCGGGACGCTCGGGACGCCTGGGATGCCCGGGACGCCTGGGATGCCTGGGACGGGGGGCGGGAGAGCGGCGGGTGGGTGCGGTGCGGCGTGCGGCGGCCGGTCCGGGGGTGTGCGCCGGGTCCTGTTCCTGGTCCCGTCCGGGTCCTGCTGAGGGGGTGTCCGCTCGGTGTCGGCGGCCCGTCCGGCTCGTTGAAAGACTCTCTTCCGGATTCTCTGTCCGGGGAGTGAACCGTTCGCGGGGGCTCGTCCGATGAAGGGGCGTGAGGGAAACGAGAAGTGACGGGGATCTGCTGCGTGCCGCGGCAGACGGGGACCGTCGCGCCTTCGAGGAGCTGTACCGGCGGTATGCGCCGTGGCTCACGGCACGGCTGCGCGGCCGGTGCGCCGACTCCGGCGTCGTGGACGACGTCGTGCAGGAGACGTTCCTGGCGGTCTGGCACGGCACCGCGCACTATCGCGAGGAGGGCGACGTGGCCGGCTGGCTCTGGCGCATCGGCGCCCGACGGCTGGTGGACGCGCTGCGCGGCGACGGCGCGCGGGGCCGGCTGCGCCAGACGCTGGCACGGCTGCGGCACCGGCACGAGGCCTCCGCGGAGGAGCGAGTCCTGGCCGGAGTGGAGCACGGCGACCTGGCGGGAGCGCTGATACGGCTCTCGCCCGAGCTGAGGGCCGTCCTCCAGGTGACGGTGATCGACGGACTCACGACCAGGGAGGCGGCCGTCCTGCTCGGCATTCCCCCGGGCACGGTCAAGACACGGGCGCTACGGGCGCGCAAGCGGTTGCGGGAGGAGCTGGCATGAGAGACGCGAAGCGCGACGGCGCCGCATGGCACGCGGACGCCGAGGACCTCCGCGCCTATGCGCGCGGTGAGCTGGAGGCACCCCGGCTGTGGTCCGTGGACACGCATCTGGCCGCCTGCGCGCCCTGCCGCCAGGCACTCGCCGAGGCCGCCGATCCGCTCGCCCTGGACCTCGGCTGGGAGCGGCTCGACGCCGAGCTGGACGCACCCCGGCCGGGTCTTTTCGAGGCGCTGCTGATCCGGTTCGGGACGGCCGACCACATCGCCCGGCTCCTCGCCGCGACACCCGTGCTGCGCGCGTCCTGGCTGGGCGCGGTCCTGCTGGTGCTGGCCACGACCGTGGCGGCGGTGTACGCGGTGGACTCGCCGACGCTGTTCCTCGCCCTGGCCCCGCTGCTGCCCCTCGCGGGCGTCGCCCTGTCGTACGGTCCGGCCCTGGACCCGACCTACGAGATGGCGGTCGTCGCCCCGCTGCACGGCTTCCGCCTCCTGATGATCCGCACGGTCGCGGTGCTGGTGACGAGCCTCGGACTGAACGGCCTGGCGACGCTCGCCCTCCCGGGGTACGGACTGCGTGCGCTGTCCTGGCTGCTCCCCGGCCTCGCCCTGACCGCGACGGGGGTCGCCCTGGCCGCCCGGCTGGGCCCGGTCCTCGCCCCGGCCCTGGTCGGCGGCGCCTGGATCGTCCTGCTGGTGGTGGCCGACACGGCCGTCCACGGGACGCCCACGCCGTTCACGGCCCCGGGCCAGGGCGTGGCGGCGGCGCTCGCGGTCGTCTCGGCTGTCGCGCTGCACCGTCTGCGCGACCGCTTCGACGCCTCGCCGGCCCACTCCCCGTTCTCCGACTTCGCCCGCAGGAGCGCCTCATGACCATCGTCCCCACCGTCTCCGCCGTCGGCCTGACCGTGCGCTACGGCGGCACGGCCGCCCTGGACGATGTCTCCCTCCGCCTCCATGAGGGCGTCACGGGCCTGCTCGGTCCCAACGGCGCGGGCAAGACGACCCTGCTGCGGGTGCTCGCCACCGCCGTGCCCGCCGACCGCGGCGCGTTCACCGTCCTCGGGCACGATCCGGGCACGGCCGCCGGCCGCCAGGAGGTGCGGCGTCGGCTCGGCTATCTCCCGCAGAGCCCGGGTTTCCACCCGGACTTCACGGCCTTCGCGTTCGTCGACTACGTGGCGATCCTCAAGGAGATGACGGACCGGGCCGGGCGCCATCGCGAGGTGCGGCGCGTGCTGGAGACCGTCGATCTCTCGGAGGTGCGCGGCAGGCGTATCAGGCGGCTCTCCGGCGGTATGCGCCAGCGCGTCGGCCTGGCCGCGGCGCTCGTCGGCGACCCGGGCCTGCTGCTCCTCGACGAACCGACCGTCGGCCTCGATCCCGAACAGCGCATGCGCTTCCGGGAGGTGATCGCCCAGGCGGGCGAGGGCCGGACGGTGCTGCTGTCCACCCACCAGACCGAGGACGTGGCGATGCTCTGCCACCGCGTCGTCGTGCTGGCCCGCGGCCGGATCCGCTTCGAGGGCACTCCGGCCGAGCTGACCGCACGGGCGGCGGGCCGGGTGTGGAGCAGTGCGGAACGCGACCCGGGTGCCCGCGCCGGCTGGCGCACGGGTGCGGGCACGTTCCGCAATGTCGGCGACCCGCCCAAGGGCGCCGATCTTCTCGAACCGACTCTGGAGGACGGCTACTTGCTGGCCCTCGACGGTGAGCCCGCGGAGGTGGCGTCCGTATGAGCACGGTCATCGACAAGGCCCCCGTGGTCGCCGCGCCCGTGCGGACCGGCCGCCACTCGGCCGCCGCCGTCCTCGCGCTCGCCCGCTTCGAGGCGCGCGAACTTCTCGTGCAGATACTGGGCGCGGGTCGTCGACCGTGTCCAGGGGTTCGCGGGCGGTGAGGCCGGCGGGGCGCGGATGACGATCCGTCAGCGGATACCGGTCATCTACGACCTGGCCAGTGACGCCGCCCTGGAGCCCCTGCACACGCCGGGTGAGGTGACCGCCGGCACGCGGTGGGGCGGCAACCGCGTCCCCGAGTTCGCCGTCGGTGTCGCGTCGGTTCTTGTCGCCGGGGACGAGCAGGCGGTGTCCGGGATGTGCGACGCCCGCGTGGTCACCATCGTCTGGCTGGCTTTGGCCGCGCAGGACGATCCGGCGGCAGCGTTCCGCGATGTCCGTCTGGACGACGGCGCCATGGACTCGGGTGTCGTGCTGTCCCCCACGGACCCGGTCTCCATGAACGTCGCACAGACCCGGATCGTCCGGGAACTGCTCAAGAAGCCCCGTTACGACGTCGCCGCCAGAGTGAAGGCCCACTGGGCGGAGCTGACGTCCCCGAAGACGTCGGAAGCCCGAACAGCGGAACTCCTGGGCGTGCCCGCGGCGGCCGGAGGAGTCGGAGACGGGGCCGGCAAGGAGACGTCGTCGTGCGAGGGATAGCGGACAGGTGCCCGGGTGTTCTGGCCCTTCTCCCCCCGGTGTGGCGCAGCCTGCCCCGGCGGTCGCTGGGAGCCGCCGCCGGGGCGGGCCTGGCCCCGGCCGCGCTCGCACGGCTGGTGCACGGCGGGTCCGACGCCGCGCTCGCCCTTGTCCTGCTGCGATCGGCCGCGGTCGCCTTCGCGCTGGGCCTTGCGTTCCTGCTCGACGATCCCGCACGGCAGGTCACCGCGGCCGTGCCGACCCGGCGGGTGGTGCGCACCGCAGTGAGGATGGCGCTCGTCGTCCCGCTCGCCGCGCTGTGCTGGACGGCGGCCGTGCTGCTCATACCGGGGCGGATACGCCCTCCGGTCGGCGATGTCATCGTCGAGGCGGCGGCGCTCGCGGCGCTGGCTCTCACCGGCGCCGTGGCCGCCATGCGGTTCACCGACGAGCCGCGGCCCGGTGTGGCCGTGGCGGTGACGCTGTCGGCCGGTATGGCGCTCGCGCTGCTGCTCCCCGAGCGCTGGGCCCTGTTCGTCGCGGCGGACACCCCCGGCTGGGCGGCGGCCCATCAGCGGTGGGCGGCCCTGCTGACGCTCACCCTGGTGACGGGCGCGACGCTGCTGCCGGAGCCACTGCGCAGATGCCGGTTGCCGGTACTCCGGCCCCAGCACTGAGCCGGTCTGCCACACCGAGGGGAGGGCCCCGCCGGTGGGACCATCGGCCGCTGGCCGCTGGCCGCTGGCCGCTGGCCGCTGGCCGCCGGGGGACTCCTCCCACCCGGGCAAGGTCACAGGCTCACCGGCCTCTCCCTCTGGTCCCTCTCCCTCTGGTCCCTCTCCCTCTGGTCCCTCTCCCTCTGGTCCCTCTCCCTCAGGTCCCTTCGGTCCCTCAGGTCCCTTCGGTCCCTCAGGTCTCCGTCCGGTACATCAGGTCCGTTTCGTAGGTGCTGAAGCCCAGCCGTTCGTACACCGCGAGCGCGGCCGTGTTGTCCGCGTCCACGTAGAGCATGGCGGTCGGCAGGCCCTGGGCGGTGAGGTACCGCAGGCCGATCGTGGTGAGGGAACGACCGAGGCCGCCGCCCTGGGCGCTGGGCAGGACACCGAGGACGTACACCTCGCCGAGCTGCTCCTCCGCGTGGACCTTGGTCCAGTGGAAGCCGATGAGTTCGGGGGCGTGCGTGCCCTCTCGCTCCGCGAGGAAGAAGCCCTGCGGGTCGAACCACGGCTCGGCCTTGCGGTCGTCGAGGTCGCGCTGGGTCAGGGAGCCCTGCTCGGGGTGGTGAGCGAAGGCCTCCGCGTTGACGGCGAGCCAGGCCGCGTCGTCCTGGCCGGGCACGAAGGTGCGGACGGTGACACCGTCGGGCAGCTTCGGCTCAGGCAGTTCGAGCTGGTCCAACGGTCGGCGTAGCTGGCGCAGTTCGCGGAAGAGGGTGAGGCCGAGGACCTGGGCGAGGTGCCGGGCGGCCGGGTGACCGCCGTGCGCCCACACCCGCAGCCGCTTGCCGGAGGCGGCCAGGAGGGCGGCGCCCAGCGCCCGGCCGTGCCCGTGGCCGCGGTACGAGGGGTGCACGACCAGTTCGGCGGCCGGGGCCTCCACCGGGTCGGTGTCCTCCAGCTGGGCGTACCCGACGAGCGTCTCGCCGGCATCCAGCAGCAGATGGGAGACGCCCTCACGTGCCCCGCCGCGCAGTTGCAGCCGCCCCTGCTCGGACACCGCCTGTTGCCCGTCGACCCGGGCGGCTTCGGCGAGCAGCTCTAGCACGGCCTCGGCCTGTGCGGCCGAGAGCGCGGTGACGGTCTCGATGGAGCGGGTCAGTGCCGGGCGGGCGGTGTCGTCGCTGGTCATGGATACGAGGGTAAGGGGCGGGCCGGGAGGACGGGAGGGAACGGACGGCTGTGGGCAGGTCCCGCCGGTTACTCGTCCAGGCTCGGCGGCGGTGTCGGGGCGCCCGGCAGCCGGAGCGTCGCCACCGTGCCGCCGCCCTCCGCCGCCCGCAGGGCCACCTCGCCGCCCGCCTGCTGGACCGTGCGGGCCACGATGGACAGGCCCAGGCCCGAGCCGGGCAGTGCGCGGGCCGAGGGGGAGCGCCAGAAGCGGTCGAAGACGTGCGGGAGTTCCTCGGCCGCGATGCCGGGGCCGTGGTCGCGGACCGTCAGCACGCCGCCCGTCAGGGCGACGTCGATCGTGCCGCCCTCGGGGCTGAACTTCACCGCGTTGTCGAGGATGTTCACGACCGCCCGCTCCAGCGCGGTCGGCTCCGCCCGTACGTACCAGGGTTCGAGGGCCGCGGTGATGGTCAGCTCGGGGCCGCGCAGCCGGGCGCGGGCCAGGGCGGCCTCGACGGTGTCCTGCAACTCCACCACCTGCGCCTTGCCGGCGTGCAGGCCCTTCTCGGGGCGGGACAGCTCCTGGAGATCACCGATCAGCGAGGCCAGTTCCGTCATCTGCGCCTTCACCGAGTCGAGGAGTGCCTTGCGGTCCTCCGCGGGGAGCGGGCGGCCCGTCTCCTCGCTGCGGGTGAGGAGTTCGATGTTCGTGCGCAGGGAGGTGAGCGGTGTGCGCAGCTCGTGGCCCGCGTCCGCGATCAGCTGCTGCTGCAGTTCGCGGGAGCTGGCGAGGGCCGAGGTCATCGAGTTGAAGGAGCGGGACAGACGGGCGATCTCGTCCTCGCTGTCCGGGTCCACCGGGATGTGGGTGGTCAGGTCCTCGGTGCGGGCGATGTGTTCCACCGCCTCCGTCAGCTTGTCGACGGGGCGCAGGCCGGCGCGGGCCACGGCCAGGCCGACGGCACCGGCGCCCACGACACCGAGACCGGACACGATGAGGAGGATCACGGCGAGGTCGCTGAGCGTCTTGAAGGTGTCCTTCAGGGGGTACGCCAGGATCAGGACGTAGCCCGGGTACAGCTGGGGGCCCCCGGTGCTCTCGCTGAGCAGCGGGGTCGTCAGCACCCGCACCGGCTCGCCCTTGCTGTCGACGCTGTTGTGGAGGATGCCGTGGGTCGGGTTCCGGGCGATCTCGGTGTCGCTGCGGGTGAGTTTGACCATGCCGGCCGAGTTCGCGTACACGCAGATCTGGCCGTCGGCACTGACCACCTGCGTGTAGTAGGTGGTCACGTCGGGGCCGCGGTCCTCCTGCGGGGAGGGCGTGGTCGTGCAGTCGGCCAGGACCCTCGCCAGGCCGCCCGGCCGCACCGGCGCGCTGGAACTCCTCAGGTCGCTGTCCACTTGCTCGTACAGCTTGCCCTGCACGATGAACCAGCAGCTCACCGACACCGCCGCCACCCCGAACGCCACCGCCGCCGCCACCAGCAGGGCGAGTCGCGAGCGCAGGGGCAGCGAGCGGAAACGCTTGATCACTCGGCGCCGCCCTGCCGCAGGACGTAGCCCACACCGCGCACCGTGTGCACCAGGCGGGGTTCGCCGCCCGCCTCCGTCTTGCGGCGCAGGTACATCACATACACGTCGAGGGAGTTCGACGACGGCTCGAAGTCGAAGCCCCAGACCGCCTTGAGGATCTGCTCGCGGGTCAGCACCTGGCGCGGATGTGCCATGAACATCTCCAGGAGCGTGAATTCGGTACGGGTCAGTTCCACCGGCCGTCCGCCCCGGGTCACCTCGCGCGTCGCCAGGTCCATACGGAGGTCGGCGAAGGTCAGCGCCTCGTCCTCCGGGGCGCCGAGCGCCGTGGCCGCGTAGGAGCTGCGGCGGAGCAGGGCCCGGATACGGGCGAACAGCTCGTCCAGTTCGAACGGCTTGACCAGGTAGTCGTCGGCCCCGGCGTCGAGACCGGTGACGCGGTCGCCGACCGTGTCGCGGGCCGTGAGCATGAGGATGGGGGTGGTGGTGCCCGCGCCGCGCATCCGGCGGGCGGCGGTGAGGCCGTCCATCCGCGGCATCTGGATGTCGAGGACGACCAGGTCGGGCTGGTACGCGGGCGCCTTCTCCAGCGCGTCCGCGCCGTCCACGGCGACCTCGGTGTCGTAGCCCTCGAAGGCGAGGCTGCGCTGGAGTGCTTCGCGGACCGCCGGCTCGTCGTCGACGATCAGAATGCGCTGGGGTTCACGGTCGCCTTCGGCGGGGCTCATGGACAGGGGGTTCCTCGGGGTGCGACGGGACGGGGTGCGGGGGTGCGATGGCTGAACGTCTTCAGCCTCGCACGTTTCCCGCGGCGGGGGCGGAAACGACCGGTCGGATGCCGGCGCCGGGGGCGCATGCCGTACGGGGGCGAGTGCCGGCGCCGGGGGCGTGCGGGTGGGCGGGGCGGGTGGGGGTCGGCGCCGGGGCGTGGAGACGGGCTGCTCCGAGGAGCGGGCTGGTCAGGGGCCACAGGAGCGGGTTGACGGCAGAGGGCGCGGGGTCGGGGCCGTGGTGCGGGCGGATCAGCACATCGCCGTGGTGAGACGGTTCAGCGGCACCTTGCGGCGGTGCGGGCGCGCGACGTTGGTGCGCCGCAGACCCATCAGCTGGGGGACCGCCACCACCTCCGGGGCCCGTGTGGCCGGTGCGCGCAGCTCGTACGCCTTCGAGGCGGGTGCCGTGGCCACGACGGCGCGGAGTTCGTACGCCTCCGGCGCGGGGGCCGCCGGGGTGTGGAGCTCGTGCGCGACGGCCAGGGCCAGGCAGACCCGGGCGGGGGCGACGGGGGCGGTCGTGTGGTGCAGAACCTGCTTGATCATGTCGTGCTCCTTACCAGCCTGCCCTACCGGGCGCTCGCTCAGCTCCGGGAACCGGAGTGGAGCGTCGCCAGGTCGGACTTGACGGTGTTGATCGGGATGGCGAAGCCGAGGCCCACGCTGCCGGCGCTCGACGAGGTCGAGTCCGAACTGGCGGAGTACATGGCCGAGTTGATGCCGATGATGTTGCCGTTCATGTCGATGAGGGCGCCGCCGGAGTTGCCCGGGTTGAGGGACGCGTCCGTCTGGATCGCCTTGTACGTGGTGGTGGAGGACCCGGTGTCGCCGTTGAACTGGCGGCCGCCGAACTCGAACGGCCACTGGCCGTTGCCGTTGCCGTTGCCGTTGCCGTTGCCGTTGCCGTTGCCGTTGCCGTTGCCGTTGCCGTAGCCGTTGCCGTTGCCGTTGCCCGGACCCTGGTTCTCGTTGGTGGAGACGGTGACGTCGCGGTTGAGGGACGAGACGATGCCGCTGGTGACGGTGCCGGCCAGCCCCTCGGGGGAGCCGATCGCCACGACCTGGTCGCCGATCTGGATGCCGTCGGAGTTGCCGAGCGTGGCGGCCTTCAGCCCGGAGGCGCCCTTCAGCTTGATGAGCGCGAGGTCCTTCTTGCTGTCGGTGCCGACGACCTGGGCGGTGTAGGACTTGCCGCTGTCCGTGTTCACCTTGATCGAGGACGCGCCGGCGATGACGTGGTTGTTGGTGATGATCTCGCCGTCGCCGGTGAGGATCACGCCGGAGCCGGTCGACTCGCCGGAGGCAGAGGCGGCGTTGATCTCCACGATGCTCGGGCTGACCGCGGCGGCGACTCCCGCGACCGTGCCCCTCTTGCTCGACGGCACGACGGTGGTGCTGGTCGAGCTGGAGGAGACCGTGCTCTTGCCGGTCAGTTCCTGGATGCCGTACGCCGTGCCGCCGCCTATGGCCGCGGCGGCGATCGCCACGGCGGCGAGCAGCGCGAGCGGTCCGCCGGTCCGCTTCTTCGGGGCGTGCGATGCGGGGACGTGCGGTGCGGGGACGGTGCCGAGAACAGCGGTTCCGCCGTCGTCGCCGTCTCCGCCGTGCCCCGGCGCGGCTGCCGGCCCGCCCGGCGCGTGCGCCGGCGGGGGCGGCCACTCGGGGTTCACGGAGGAGGTGTGCTGCTGCCAGGGGGACCCGGGCTGGTGCCCGTCACCCTGGGGGTGCTCGTACTCGCCACTGCGGCGGAAGTTCTCGGTCATGGAATAAAGAGTGTCCCGCGATCATGAGAGCCACCTGAGTCGTCGCTGAGAAGCCCGACAGAACCTCGTATGCCCGATATAAGGACGTCGGGCCCCCGGAATGAAGACGTCCGGCGGCGGCCCTTGAGGACAGCCCCGCGGCTGCCCTTGAGGACAGCCCGCGGAGGCTCTGAAGGCAGGGGACGGGAAGGTCTCGACGGCCCCCGAACCCCTGGTGCCATGGCTTTCAGGGAAACTTCAGGTGTCGGTGAGATGATCGAAAAGGAGGTACCGGGCGAACATTTGTCTGAAGTCTCTGCAGTCCGTGTGGCGGAAGGGCGCCCAGGGCTACGATCACGGCCACCGGAGGGGGGCTCCGCGGTTTCGCCCGACTGCGCTGCGCGGCTTTCACGCCGCGCCGCGTCGGGCCGGTTGCGTCGTACGCCCTCCTCGGGCCCTTGTCTACGACACACCCCAGGAGCCCTGAGTGATACGTGCTCTGCGCGGCCGCTGGAGACGCCCTGCCGTGGCGCTTCCCGCGACCGCCCTCGCGCTGGCCCTGACCGGCGTCGGCGCCGTGGCGGCCCAGTCGGCGGCCGCCGCCGACGGACTTCCGAAGCCCGGAGCCACCCAGCAGCGGACCAGCGTCCCGAAGCAGGCGTCCGCCAAGGAACTGCACGACCGACTGATCAACGCCGCCAGGACGCAGGCGGCCGTGAACAAGGACCAGGCGCAGGGGGCGGCCGCCAAGGCACCCGCCGCCGACACGGGCAAGCCGTCGTCGTTCATCATCGGCGGCACGGAGACGACGATCGCCTCCGCGCCCTGGATGGTCCAGCTCGGCTACTACGACTCCGCCACCGGCGAAGGCTACTTCTGCGGCGGCACCCTGGTCGCCCCGAACAAGGTCCTCACCGCCGCGCACTGCGTCGCGGGCCTGAACTGGACCGCGAACGGTGTCGTGCGGGCCGGTTCGGCGAACCTCGACGGCGGAACCGCGGTGGGCGTCCTGCGTCAGTGGAGCCACCCCCGCTTCAACCGCGACACCCTCCAGAACGACATCGCCGTCCTCACCCTCAGCGCGCCGCTGGAGCAGCAGTGGCTGCGCCTGGCCGCGTCGAACGACAGCGCGCTCTACAAGCCCAGCACCACCGCCAACGCCACCGTCTACGGCTGGGGCCTCACCTCCGGTGCCGACGGCGCCGACCTGTCGGCCACCCTGCGCAAGGTGAGCCTGCCGATGGTCGCCGACGGGACCTGCGACAGTGCGATGAAGTCGGTCATCGGCGCGGACTACTTCGCCGAGGGCTCGATGATCTGCGCCGGCACCCCGGCCACCGGCACCGACGAGGGCACCAAGAGCACCTGCAACGGCGACTCCGGCGGCCCGCTCGTGGTCGGCGGCAAGATCGTCGGCGTGGTGTCGTGGGGTGTCGCGGGCTGCACGGCCCAGGGCGCCTACCCGGTCTTCACCAAGGTCTCCTCGTACACCTGGGCCGCCCAGCCCCGCATCGACGACACGGACCTGAACTACGACGGCCGCGCCGACCTGCTGGCCCGCACCCCGTCCGGCAACCTGTTCGAGCAGGACAGCAAGGGCACCTCGCTCGCGACGCGCGCCTTCGCCAGCAAGGGCTGGGAGAGCGCGAGCTGGGCCCTCCAGGCCGACCTGGACCGCGACTACTTCCAGGACCTGATCATCCGGGACAAGAGCGACGGCAAGCTGTACCGGAGCTACTTCGACCACGCCACCCAGAACTTCACCTGGATGCAGATCAGCTCGGTGTGGGGCGGCTACACGTCGTACGCCGTCCCGGGCGACATGACCGGTGACGGCCGCCCCGACCTGGTCGCGGTGGACGCGGACGGCTCGGTGTACCTGTACCCGGGCAAGGGCAACGGCCAGTTCTACAGCCGTGTCAAGATCGTCGACCGGGCCTGGAAGGGCGTGAAGATCTTCGGCCGGGGCGACCTGTCCGGCGACGGCAAGGCCGACCTGCTGGCCCGCTCCACCGACGGCACCCTGTGGCTGTACCGGGGCACCCAGCAGGAGCACACCCCGTGGTCGGCCCGGATCAAGGCGCGGACGGGCTGGAACTTCACCTCGTACGTGTCCAACGGCGATGTGACGGGCGACGGCATCGCCGACGTCATCACCCGCGACTCCGGCGGCACGCTGTGGCTCTACCCCGGCACGGGCAAGGCGTCCTCGTCCCTGTTCGGTTCGCGGATCAAACTGGGCACCGGCTACAACCAGTACAACCTGCTGTTCTGAGCCCCTGAGCCCTGCTGTTCCGAGCCCCTCGGAACACGGACCATCGGCTCACAGCCCCAAGCGACGGCCCGCCGGCCCACCGGCGGGCCGTCGCGTTCGAGCGGCCCGGAGGGACCACCCCGCAGCAGCGCAGGAATGCCCGGCGTGCGGCTCACGGAAGCCCGGCGGTCCGGGCGCAGGAAAGCCCGGCGCCCGGCTCAGGCGCTCAGGCCTCGCACCCGCAGGACCGCCGCACCACCAGCCGCGACGGGAACTGCCTGACCCGCTCGCGGCGCGAGCCGACCACGCGCAGGCCCTCGTCGAGGACCAGGTCCAGAGCCGCCCGGGCCATCGCCGGCCGGTCCGAGGCCACCGTCGTCAGCGGCGGATCCGTCAGGGCCGCCTCCTTGACGTCGTCGAAGCCGGCCACGGCCAGTTCGTCCGGCACGTCGATGCGCAGCTCGCGCGCCGCGCGCAGCACGCCGATCGCCTGGTCGTCGGTGGAGCAGAAGATGGCCCGCGGACGGTTCGGCCCGGACAGCAGCTCAAGGCCCACCTGGTAGGCGTCGTAACGGTTGTACGGCGCCTCGAACAGCCGGCCCTCCGTCGGGAGCCCGGCCTCCTGCATCGCCCGCCGCCAGCCCTCGACATGGTCGGAGACCGGGTCCCCGACCGCCGGGGTCTCCGCGGTGCCGCCCATGCAGGCGACGTACGGGTAGCCGTGCTCCAGCAGATGGCGGACGGCGAGCTGGGCGCCGCCGAGGTCGTCGGTGACGACCGCGACGTCGTCGATCGCCTCGGGCCGCTCGTGCAGCAGCACCACCCGGGCGTCCCACGCGTCGATCTCGGCGGCGGCGTGGTCGTTGAGCGCGTGGCTGACCAGGATGAGCCCGGAGACGCGCATGCCGAGAAAGGCCCGCAGGTAGTGGACCTCGCGCTCGGCCACGTAGTCGGTGTTGCCGACGAGCACCATCTTTCCGCGCTCGGCGGCGGCCTGCTCGACCGCGTGCGTCATCTCGCCGAAGAAGGGCTGGCGCGAGTCCGGGACGATCATGCCTATGAGGTCCGTGCGCCGCGATGCCATGGCCTGGGCGACCCGGTCCGGCCGGTACCCCAGTTCCTTGATCGCGGCGAGGACACGCTCGCGCGTGGCCGGGGCGACCGGCCGGGGTCCGTTGTTGATGACGTAGCTCACGACTGCCGTGGAAGTCCCCGCCAGCCGCGCCACATCGTCCCGAGTCACCTTGGCCACGCGCGGAGTCTACGCGGATGGACCGCCTCTGGGCAGGGCTTACGCGGTTCTATGCCTCAGCCGTGACCTCGGCCGCGGACACGGCCGCCGTCACGCCCGCATCCTCCGCCTTCGGCCGGCCGGCCTTCGCCTTCGCGTCCTCGGCCGAGCGGTCCGCCTTCTCCGGTGTCACGAACCGGTAGCCGACGTTGCGGACGGTGCCGATCAGCGACTCGTGCTCGGGCCCGAGCTTGGCGCGCAGCCGTCGTACATGGACGTCGACCGTGCGCGTACCGCCGAAGTAGTCGTAGCCCCAGACCTCCTGGAGCAACTGGGCGCGGGTGAAGACGCGGCCCGGGTGCTGTGCGAGGTACTTCAGGAGCTCGAACTCCTTGAAGGTGAGGTCGAGGACGCGGCCCTTGAGCTTGGCGCTGTAGGTCGCCTCGTCGACGGACAGGTCGCCGTTGCGGATCTCCATCGGGGAGTCGTCGTTGACGAGCTGCTGGCGGCCCATGGCCAGCCGCAGCCGCGCCTCGACCTCGGCCGGTCCCGCGGTGTCCAGCAGGACGTCGTCGATGCCCCAGTCGGCGGTGACGGCCGCGAGACCGCCCTCGGTGACGACCAGGACGAGGGGGCAGCCGGGCCCGGTGGAGCGCAGGAGCTGGCACAGGCTGCGGACCTGCGGCAGGTCCCGCCGCCCGTCAATGAGGATCACGTCGGCGCCCGGGGTGTCGACGAGAGCGGGGCCTTCCGCCGGAGCCACTCGCACGCTGTGCAGGAGCAGGCCGAGAGCGGGAAGTACCTCCGTGGACGGCTGGAGGGCGTTGGTCAGAAGCAGCAGAGAACTCATCGCGTGCCTCCCGCCTCGGTCGTCATCGGTTCGTGCACGGTTCGCTCGCCCATAACGTCTGGTTCCTCCTCGGTCCCTTCGAGGACGTTTGCGGCACTGCTTCGTCCCTGGCGAATCCCCGCGCCCTGGGACCCGCTGTGCGTTCGCCACCCTGTACACCTGCGGTTTCCCGCTTCGTATACAACGCTTCCGAAAGCACAAAAGGACCCGGGGGCTACGCTGCCCGAGTCCTCTGCCCAGCAGAATAGCCCACATGAGCACTGGTCGGGCAGGTCACACGGCACGATCCACGGTTCGTCCGCACTCTGAGACGGCGCATCGCGGGCCTTTGCGGACGTTTCTGTGCACGGTCGACGGAGTGGCGATCGACGCCGCGTACGCCCCGGGCACGGGCGCCTTCGACACCGGGCGTGCACCCGCCGGCCATCTGCGGGATCTTGCGATCGTCGTCGCGCACGGCTTCACCGGTGATCTGGAGCGGCCCCATGTCCGTCGGGTCGCCGGCGTCCTCGCCCGGTACGGCGCGGTGGTCACCTTCTCCTTCCGCGGACACGGGGCGTCGGGAGGACGGTCGACGGTCGGCGACCGGGAGGTGCACGACCTGGCGGCCGCGGTGCGCTGGGCGCGCGAGCTGGGGCACTCCCGGGTGGCCACCGTCGGCTTCTCGATGGGCGGGTCGGTGGTGCTGCGGCACGCGGCACAGCACCAGGAGGGCGCGGACACGGACGCGGTGGCGGCCGTCAGCGCCCCGGCCCGCTGGTACTACCGCGGTACGGCCCCCATGCGGCGCCTGCACTGGCTGGTGACCCGGCCGGAGGGCCGTCTGGTGGGCCGCTACGGCCTGCGCACCCGGATCCACCACCGCGACTGGGACCCGGTGCCCGCCTCGCCGGCGCAGTCCGTCCCGCTGATCGCGCCGACCCCTTTGCTGATCGTGCACGGCGACCGGGACGGCTACTTCCCCGTCGACCACCCGCGGATGCTGGCGGACGCCGCCCCCGGCCACGCCGAACTGTGGCTGGAGCCCGGCATGGGCCATGCCGAGAACGCCGCCGACGACGCGTTGGTGGCGAGGATCGGGGCGTGGGCGGTCTCGCACGCGGGCTAGCCTGACGGTGTTCACCACGACGGAGTTGAGGAAGCAGATGGCAAAGGGCACGCTGCGCTACTGGGCCGCAGCCAAGGCAGCGGCCGGGACCGCCGAGGAGCCGTACGACGCGGCGACGCTCGCGCAGGCGCTGGCCGCGGCTCGTGCGCGACACCCCGGCGAACTGGTCAGTGTCCTGCGGCGATGCTCCTTCCTCGTCGACGGTGACCCCGTCGGGACCCGCGCGCATGAGACGGTACGGCTGGCCGAGGGCGGCACGGTCGAGGTGCTCCCGCCGTTCGCAGGAGGATGAGCGATGAGCGACCAGCCCCACGAGGGGTACGACCCGGGCTACGACCCCTACGGGCAGCAGGGGCAGCAGCAGTACCCGCAGCACCAGCCCGGATACCAGCAGCAGGGGTATCCGCCCCAGGCGCCGCAGCCGGGACCTCAGCAGCAGGCGCAGCAGGGGTGGTACGACCCGAACGCGGCGTCGTACCCGCAGCAGCAGCCGTACCAGCAACCCCAGCAGCCCGACCAGCAACAGCAGCAGTACCCGCAGCCCCAGCACCAGCAGTGGCAGGGGCAGGGGCAGGCATACGGTCAGCCGTTGCCGCCGGAGGCCCCGGCGGGGTATGAGCCCCACGGCTACGCGCCGCCCGTCACCGGCGGCCTCGCCCACCCGTCCGGCCCCGGCCAGGGCGGGGCGCCGGCCGGGTCCGCGCGCGCCGGTGGATGGGCGGCCGCGCAGGGCGACGGCCCGCACGCCGGCGCGGCGACGGCCCCGCAGCCCGCCGCGGTCGACCTCGCCGCCCTCCCCGCGAACCAGCGGGCCCGGCTGGAGGGCCGCTCGCCCATCATCGAGCCCGGACTCCAGCCCGCCGCGCTCACCGCGGGGCTCGGGGTGCTGCTCGCCGGTGCCGCGGCCCTCGGGACGTACGCCCTCGTCGTGCCGCTCGTGGTGCTCCAGGCGGTGACGGCCGCCGGATGGTTCCGGCTGAACGGCATGTGGCCCGCCCGGCAGGGCATCGCGCTGGCGTTCCTCGGCGCGGTCACCGCGGACGTCGCGCTGCTCGTGGCCGGCCGGGAGAACGCGCCCGCCGCGATCCTGGGCACCCTCGGCGTCTGGGTGCTGCTGTCCCTCGTCCTGCAACTGCGGTCGCACGCCGATCCGGACACCCGGATGCACGGCCTGATGGCGACGGTCGCCTCGGCCGCGCTGTCGATCGTCGCGGCCGGGCACCTCGCGGCCGCGCCGGACGCCGTCACGGTGGGCGCCGTCGCGGTCGCCGCCGCGATCCTGGCGCGTGCGCTGCCCCTGCCGACCGCGGTCTCCGTGGTCGTGGCCCTGCTGGCGGCGGCGGGGGCCGGCATCGTCATGGGCGGGGCGACGGGCCTCGGCACGTCCGGCGCCTTCCTCGGCCTCGGCGCGGGCGTCTGCGCCCTGATCGGCCACCGGGCCGCCTCCTACGACTATCCGTCCCGCTTCGTCCACTTCACGGCGGGCGTGGCCCTGCCGCTGACGGCGGCGGCGCCGGCCGTCTACGTGCTGGGACGTGCCCTCGGCTAGTGCTTTAGTGCTGGTGCCCCTGCCCGTGGGGCACAGTGCCCCTGCCCATGGGGCTCCGGCGCGTGTCACAGATGATCGACAATCCGGGGGCCGGCCCAGCGTGCGGGGTTACAGTCGCGCTCGGCGGCCACCCGGTCGTCGGTGACCTGTCGTGGACGACCGCCGAGGTGGGGGAACACCGACCATGCGCGCACTGCGAATACTGCTGATCGTCGCCGTGATCCTGGGCGGGCTCTTCGCGCTCGCGGACCGGGTGGCGGTCCACTTCGCCGAGGGGGAGGTGGCGGACCGGCTGCGGACCACCGAGAACCTGGCCACGACCCCGGACGTGTCGATCAACGGCTTTCCGTTCCTCACCCAGCTCGCCGGCGGTGAGCTGGACGACGTCGAGGTCGGCATCAAGGGCTACGAGGCGGCCACCGGCAACGGCGGCGAGAAGGTCCGTATCGACGATCTGCACGCGCAGTTGAAGGGCGTCCGGTTCTCCGGGGACTACAGCTCCGCCACCGCCTCCGACGCCACGGGCACCGCGCTGATCTCCTACGGCGAACTGCTCAGGGCCGCCAAGTCGGAGCCCACCGACGTGGGGCCCGGCGTGAGCGCCCGGGTGATCGGTCTGTCGGACGGCGGCAACGGCAAGATCAAGGTCACCCTCACCTTCACGGCCCTCGGCATCAAGGCGACGCAGCCGGTCTCCGTGCTCAGCTCGGTCACGGTCCGGGGCAACAGCCTCGACGTGCACGCGGACGGGCTGCCCAGGCTCGACGGGATCACGCTCGGCGAGAACCGGATCAGGGCCATCACCGACTTCCGGCAGGGGGTCGCCCGGTTGCCCGGCGACATCCGCCTCGCCACGGTGCGGGCGGCGAAGGACGGCGTGGAGATCACGGCGAAGGGTTCGGACGTCAGGCTGGCGGGGTAGGACGCCCGACGCCGCCCCGAAGGTCGGCTGCCCCAGGCGGATGTCCGAGGAGCGAGACGCACCCGTCCGTACCGCAGATGGGTGAGGGGCGAGGTGCGTCCGGCGGCCACCCGGCGGCGGGCGGACGCCCCACTCCTTCCCACATACCGGACGATCGCGTCTCAGGATGCGACACACCGGTGACATGCCCCGCGATCCGTCCCTACGATCGACCTCATGCAGCGACAGGCGGATCTCACGAAGCGGCGGGCAGTAGACCTGTGCCGCGTCGCCGCCATGCTCTGTCGCCCCTTCTGAGCGGGACCCCCTTCCCGTATCACCGCCGGCCCCGCGCCTGACCTCGGGGCCCTCCGTGCGCCGTGTACGCCGCAGCCCGATCGCGTACCCGCGCCCTTCACACCCGCATCACCCGCCGCAACTGCCCCGGAGGAGAAAGCGCATGAGCCGCAGCGACGTCCTGGTAGACGCCGACTGGCTGGAGGAGCACCTGGACGACCCGACCCTCGCGATCGTCGAGGTGGACGAGGACACGTCCGCGTACGACAAGAACCACATCAAGAACGCCATCCGGATCGACTGGACGAAGGACCTCCAGGACCCGGTCCGCCGCGACTTCATCGACCAGGCCGGCTTCGAGAAGCTCCTGTCGGAGAAGGGCATCGCCAACGACCACACGGTGATCCTCTACGGCGGCAACAACAACTGGTTCGCCTCGTACGCCTACTGGTACTTCAAGCTGTACGGCCACGAGAACGTGAAGCTGCTCGACGGCGGCCGCAAGAAGTGGGAGCTGGACGCCCGCGAGCTGGTCGACGGCGCCGAGGTGCCCGAGCGCCCGGCCACCGCGTACCAGGCCAAGCCGCAGGACACCTCCATCCGCGCCTTCCGTGACGACGTGGTCGCCGCCATCGGCGCGCAGAACCTGGTCGACGTCCGCTCGCCCGACGAGTTCTCCGGCAAGCTGCTCGCCCCGGCGCACCTGCCGCAGGAGCAGTCGCAGCGTCCGGGCCACGTCCCGACCGCCCGCAACATCCCGTGGTCGAAGAACGCCAACGACGACGGCACGTTCAAGTCGGACGACGACCTCAAGGCGCTGTACGCCGCGGAGGACGTCGACCTGGCCAAGGACACCATCGCCTACTGCCGCATCGGTGAGCGCTCGGCGCTGACCTGGTTCGTCCTGCACGAGCTGCTCGGCGTCCAGAACGTCAAGAACTACGACGGCTCCTGGACCGAGTACGGCTCCCTCGTCGGCGTCCCGATCGAGCTCGGCGCCGGCAAGTAATCCCGGACCCCCGGACCTACCCGAAGGAAGAACCATGTGTGGAGCGAAGGCCGGCGGCCCCGACGCCTCGACGATCAAGCCCGGTGAGACCACGATCCAGGGCCAGGTGACCCGCGACGGCGAGCCCGTCGTCGGCTACGTGCGCCTGCTGGACGCGACCGGCGAGTTCACCGCCGAGGTCCCGACCTCGGCGACCGGACAGTTCCGCTTCTACGCGGCCGAGGGCACCTGGACGCTGCGCGCCCTGGTTCCGGGCGCCACCGCGGACCGTACGGTCGTCGCCCAGCAGGGCGGCCTCGCGGAGGTCGCGATCGCCGTCTGACGGGCATCTCCACGACGGTCCGAGGGACCGTGTGCGACGGCCGAAGGGCCGCATCCCCCGGGGGTTGGACGCATTCCGGCGGGGACGCGGCCCTTCGGCGTGTCCGGGCATAGCCTGGACGTATGTACGCGCGCCGGCGTCATCTCTACTTCGCCATGATGGGGACCTGCATCGGCCTGTTCGTCCTGGCGTGGGGAGTCGTACGGCTCTGGTCCGTCCCCGCGGCGGTGGGGATGTGCCTGGTCGCCATGGTGATCCCGCCGCTGGCGGCGGTGGTGGCGAACCGGCGCGGCCCCGACGACCGCTGGTGGGACGACCCGTCCGGGGACCCGAAGTCCGACGAGTGGTGGGACGAGCTGGACGGGAAGAAACGGCGCTAGTGCCGGTAGAGGCACGGCCCGGTACGTCTGTCAGTACACGAGCGCCTGCGTGTCGTCCGCCAGCGCCTCCTGGACGAACACCTGCGCACCCGCGATCCGTACGCCCTCGATGACGTCCTTCTCCGTGATCTCACGGCGGGCCGCGCACTGCGTGCACAGGGTGATCCGCCCGGCCGCCAGGACCGACTCGATCAGATCCGGCAGCGGTGCCGCGTGCGGCAGCTCGAACTCGGCGGCCCGCCCCGGCAGCGCGAACCAGGACGACTCCCCGGTCAGCCAGAGCGAGACGTCCACGCCGCTGGCCACGGCCACGGCCGCCACGGTGAACGCCTGCGAGCAGCGCTCCGGGGCGTCGGCCCCGGCCGTCACCTTGATCACGAGCTTCTTCGCCATGCCCGCAGCCTAGTACTGCGGCCGCATTCCGAGGTCGTGGCCTCGGCATTTGCAGGGGAAACGGCGGGCTCGGGCCTGGCTACGTCGCCGGAAGTGCGACCAGTACAGATGGTGGCCGTTGGTGGCCGGGAACAGACGGAGGCGCTCCGCGCTGTCTGATGCAGTCGCTAGCATTGCGCGCGCTATCAGCCGTACGGGACAGGGGGTGCTCGCGGTGGCGAGCGGAGAGCTGAAGGTCGATCTGAGCGCACTGGAAGGTGTGATCACACGGCTCAACCAGATCATCGCGAATCTCGGCAACACCACCTCCGCCTCGCGCTACCAGACGTACCTGCCGCACGGCGTACTGGGCAGCGCGGATTTCGCTGAGGCGAACGATCTCCACCTTGCGCACACGGAGATGAAGCAGCACCTCGAAGACATCGTCACCCACATCCACGGCCTGGTGGATGACTTCGGGACAAAGACGAAGAAGACGCACGGCGCATACCAGGACCAGGACGCGGACATCACGTCGGCGCTGTCGGGCGGGGGCAGGTCATGAGCTCGGGCGGGGAAAAGAACGACGGCTACACGTACGAGTACGTCCCGGCGTCGATGTGCTACGACGAGCAGGCCACGACGCAGTTCGCCGATCTGAACATGGACCAGATGAAGGCCATGGTCGTCAACGCGAAGCCGGGCGAGGTTCACAGCGTGGCCGGGGGCTGGCGCAACGTCAACAATGATCTGGTGGGGGAGGACGGCGGCGGCGGATCCCGGCACGATTTCCTGACAGCGGTGTACGGGGTGCTGGAGCACTGGGAGGGCGATGCCGCCGACCGGTTCAAGGCACGGGCCGAGGTCATCGCGCAGAAGATGCAGGACGGCGCCAAGTACGCCAAGTACACCTCCATCGCGCTGGGCAACGCGGCCACGGTGCTGGAGACCATCAAGCCCGAGGTCGAGGCGATGGAGAAGCCGGGGACGTTATCCAGCGCGGGCGATTTCCTCGCGGACGGGTTCTCGCACGACGACAGCGGCTACCAGGCGGACAAGCGTGCCGGGATGTCCACCCAGGATGCCCTGGAGAAGAACAAGGACGACCTCTCGGCGGGGAAGGAAGCCCAGCTGAGGATGGCCGTGAAGATGGAGGAGTTGGGGGCGGCCTATGCGTCGCAGGCCAAGGCCATGGGGTCGTGGAATCGCAGGCCGCCGGTTGCCCGCACGCACGATAAAGAAGACTATCCCGGTGATCCCGGGGGCATTGTGCCGACGCCGATCGTCGCGATCCCGACCGAGAGCGGCCCCAGGCTGGTGGGCCGGACTTCCACCAGCAGCGGCTCGTCGAGTGGCTCGGTCCGGTCAACCATCACGACGTCTCCCAGCACCCCCCACCGCGTTGCCGGGACAGGCGCCGGTTCCTCCGCCAAGGCGTCCGCCCCCTCCGGGGTCGGCACGGATGTGGACGGTCTTGCGACCACCAGCACCAGGGGAACTGGCACCGGGGTCGGTGGCGGCCACGGAGGCGGTGTCCGGGCCGGCGGCGCGGGCGGCGGATCGGGAACAGGTGCCGATTTCCCAGATCCGCTCGGCGGCCCTGCGGGTGGCCTGGCGCGCGGTGGTACTACCCCCGGCGCAGGTTCTGCGGCGAGCGGCGGTCGCATGGGAACGGGCGGTGCGGGAGCGGGCGTGGGGACAGGCGCCGGACGCGGTGAGCGCCCCGGTGGCCGGGCCCCCCTGGCCCGCACGAAGGGCGGGGTGATCGGCGAAGCCGAAGGCACCCCCTCGCCAGGGGCCCGGGCCGGTTCTGGTCTGCACGGCAGCCGCGGTGGCACGACAGAGGGCCGCAGGGCAGCGGGCCTGTCGGGCTCCCCGCAGGCCGGCGTGGCCGGTCAGGGCCGTGACAAGAAGAAGAAAGAACGTAAGGCAGTTCCGGGCTATCTCGTCGAGGACGAGGAGACCTGGGTTCCGAAGCAGGACGTCACCAACCCGCGGGTCATCGAGTAGACACGATCGCGGCAGTACAGAAACCGGGCTTGCGTAATCCATTTCGCGGGCCCCGCCCGGCGGGACGAAAGAGGGATACACGGCATGGGTCTCACGCGGACGCTGCGCATCGCGGGCAGTACGGCAGCGGCGGGAGTACTGCTCTTCTCCACCGCGACCACCGCGTCAGCAGACCAGGTGAGGAACGACCAGTGGCCGCTCCGAGCCCTTGACGCCGAGGCAGTCTGGAAGCTCGCGACAGGAAAGGGCGTCATCGTCGCCGTCATCGACGACGGCGTTGACGCCTCCCACCCCGACCTGAAAGGCAACGTCCTCCCAGGTAAGGACTTCATCGACGGGGACTCCGACGCCTCGCCTGCCGCAGGCGACAGCCATGGGACATCCATGGCCAGTGACATCGCCGGGCACGGCCACGGCGCCAACGGCGCTGACGGCGTGAAGGGACTCGCTCCCCAGGCGAAGATCCTGCCCCTACGTGACGACGGCGCCCACACGGGTGGGCTTGCCCCGTCGATCAGGTACGCGGTGGATCACGGTGCATCGGTCATCAACATCTCTGCTGAAAGCCCGGCAACCTCTGGTGGCGAACCGCAGGCGATTCAGTACGCGCTTCAGCACAACGTGCTCGTCGTGGCGGCGTCGGGTAACGACGGGAAGAGCGGCACCGAAGCCATCGGCTACCCGGCCAGCTATCCCGGTGTGGTGAACGTTGGTGCCGTCAAGGAGTCCAACGAGATCTGGGAAAAGTCCAACTCCGGTGCGAACCTCCTGCTGACGGCCCCCGGCCAACACGTCGTCTCCGCCAGCACGGACTCCGATGGCTACGGTATGGCCAGCGGTACCTCCGACTCCACCGCCTATGTCTCCGCCGCCTGCGCTCTGCTGCGCGAGGAGTTCCCTAACCTGACCGCAGGCCAGATCGTCAACCGCCTCACCAAGACGGCTGGCCTCCCAGCCTCGGCCAAGGGTCTGAAGCTCCCTGACGAGAAGTACGGCTACGGCTACATCCGGCCTCTCGCCGCCCTTCAGGAGAACATCCCGGTCGGCCCCAAGAACGGCCCGCTCACGATGCCCGCGTCCGACCCCGCGGCGGCGCCGTCCTCCGCGTCCGATGATTCGGGCAGTGGCCTGACCACCAACTCGATCATCGCGCTCAGCACGCTGGCAGTTCTCGGTGTGCTCGTCGTGATCGGCGTTCCTCTGGTTATGGTTCTGCGTGCGAAGCGCCGTCGGGCGGCGGAGTAGAGCCAGTTCAACCAGCAGGTCCATACGGAAGTTATCCTCCGAATTCCTACTCCGGTTCTGCTCCGTATGAGCAACAGTCGCCGTCCGATCGTTATCCGCACCAGTAGAAGAAGGCTGGACGAAGAACGGGAACCTTCCAGTCGCACCAGCGCCCGCTCCGCGACGACGAGTTCATCACTCACCTCCGTTGCGCAGTCGGAGCGATACTCACTTATCGCCGGCATGATCGCGTCAAATATCGATACCTTCCGCTCTATACGGCACGTAAAAAGGCTTGGGGGATATGGCATGGCAGCTGGGACGGAAATCGAGGATCCGGTAGCACTCAACCGTGCGGGCACCGGCGCGCGCGAGATCGCGGGGCAGACGCGAGTCGCTGGCGCCCATCCGGTGGATGAGACACGCTCGGCATCCCGGGACTTCGGCGTCGGTTACTGGGACGGCGGGCTGGGGCGAGCGCTTACCGGCCTGGCGGAGATCTGGTCTGCTCAGGTTTCCGCACTTGTGGCCGACTGCGACAGTCTCGCGAGCCGGTGCGGCAGTTCGGGAATGCTGTATCAGCGCACCGAAACAGTGAACACGCAGACCATGCACTCTCTGTCAAGTGACTTCGGTTGAACCGGGCCCTCCTCACCGCCACAGCGCCAGCCTGACAAGAATCACGACTCCACGGGGGACTCGCCGAGCTCATGCCGACGTACGAGCAGCTGTACCACCTCAACCTCAGCAACCTCAAAGCAGCCGCTGACCGCTGGGAGGAGACCGCCAGCAAGTTCAAGGCGCTGCACACCGCGTACAGCGACCAGGTCACCCGCCCCTTCCGGCAGGCCGGCTGGACCCAGCCGGCCCTGACGGCGGCCAAGGCCGACAACGATGTACGAGCCGCCCAGCAGCAGTTCGAGAGCGCCAACAAGGAGGCGAAAGGCATCGCCGGCGTTCTCACGTCACTGCACGCCGAACTGAAGAAGGACAAGGAAGACCTCCAGCACCTCGCTGAAGTCGAGGCCAAGGAGCAGGACCTCCACGTCAGCGCCACCGGCACCGTCACACCACGCTACGACCTCTCCCAGGACACCGGCGCCCGCCACGACCCCGATGGCCAGGCCGCCGTCCGCGAGCAGCAGGAAGCCTGCGAGGCATTCGCCCGCCGCATCGAGCACGTCCTGCAGCGCGCCTCCGACGCCGACGAGACCGCCTGCTGGGCCCTGAGCCGCGATCTCGGCGGCAGCCGAACCGACTTCAACTCCAAGGACGTCACGTCCCTCGAGAATGCCGAAGCCACCCGCACGGCCGAGCTGCGGAAGGAAACCGCCCGCACAGAGACCGACGGGTGGGTCGCCAAGGGCGAGGCCGAAGCCTCTGGCCCTGGCGTCGGGGCATCGATCACCGGGCCCAACACCGGGGCTGGCAAGCTGGGCGAGGCCGAGGCGCATGCCGACCTCGGCCGCGCAAGCGCGGAGGGCTCGCTCACCAACGGCCCGATGAAACTCGATGGGGCGGCCGAAGCCTACGCGGGCGCCAAGGGTTCCATGAGCGGCGGCATCACCAACGAGGGTATCCAAGGCGAAGCGGGCGTCATGGCGGGGGGCGAGGTCTCGGCCAACAGCCGCGCCGACGCTGGTCCGGTCGGCCTCTATGGGCGGGCTGAGGGTATGGCGGGCGCTGAGGCGAGTGCCAACGCCGGAGCCGGTGTCGATGGCGTGAACCTGGGCAGCGAGGCGTTCGCAGGTGCGAAGGGAGGTGTCGCTGGGGGAGCGGACATCGGGGGAATCGGAGTGGGCGCTACAGCCGAGGGATGGGCCGGTCCTGGCGCGGAGGCAAGCCTGAACTTCAGCAAGGATGCCAACGGCGCGTGGCACTGGGCTTCCAAAGTGGGTGTCTCTCCCGTCCTCGGTGGCGCCGTGGGCTTCGAGTTCACCGTCGACCCGGGGAAGATCGCCGACACCGCAGGCGATGTGGCCGATGCCGTCGGCAGCCTGTTCTGATGCCCCCTCCGCAGACCCAGTACCGCAGTAAGGATGGACCGAGATGCCCACGCTCCTGCCCGTACCGATCCAGTTCCGACTGCCGGAGAACTGGCTCGTCGAACCGCCGGACACAGCCGGCGCGCCGGGTGCCGCGTTCGTCGCGCGGCACCCGCAACCGGATGCCGGATTTACCGCGAACATCACGATCGACGGCGAGTACCGCCCGGATGCGGCGACACTGTCCGAGATCGCGAATGAGTCTGTGGAGCGCTTGCGCCAGGCCGCCGTGTCGGTCGTGGTCACCGGCCGTCGCGAGAGCGGCTCGGAGGATGCGCCCGGTTTCACGCAGATGCTGGCCGTCTCGGCCGTCGTCGGCGGTGTGCGCCGCGACCTCGTGCAGTCCCAGGTGTACCTGTCCATGCTGGACGTCGCCGATCCGCGCAAGCGCGCGGTGATCCGTCTGGTCCTGACAGCCACCGCGCACCAATTCCCCGATGTCCTCGGCGACTTCCAGGGCTTCGTGCGCACAGTCCGCCCGGACATCGCCGCGGCTTCGTGACGTGTCCCCCGCAAGCGGCGAATCTTGCACCTGCAACCCGCCCCCTCATAGGTTGATTTCATGGGACTCTTCGACAAGCTGACCGGAACCAAGCACCCCGATGACAGTGTCCCGCCGCGCTCAGCTGAGGAAATGCGGACAGCCCTGCTCGGCGTCAACCGGGCCGATGCCCCGTACGTCATCCGCGACGGAGCTGCCGAGGACTGCGACCTGGTGGCGGAGTGGCGGATGGCGGAGCCCGCCTGGCAGGCCATCTTCGTTGAGTCGCAGCTGACTCGTGCCGTCCGCATCCGGATGCGCCTGGTCCCGGAGGACCATGAAGTGCGCGTCCTTGAGGAAGGCTGGGAAGTCACTCGGGTCGGGAATCCGCCACAGCTCAAGATTTCAGGGGCGTACTCGCGCGGGCCCGACAGGACCGTCTCCCGCCACTACACGGTCCAGCGCGGGGACAGCGGCGGCCTCGAAGCGACGGAGACTTTCCGCTTCGACAGCTCGGAGCTACGCACCCCCCTGCAGAACGCTGTCCTCAAGTCGGGCTGGACCTGGCGCAGCGTGATCTTCGGCAAGCTGTGAGCTGACTGCCTGACTCAGAGCGTGGTGGTGAACCGCGCTGTAGCTCGATGATCTGCGGCTTTCGGGTGGTTGCGGTGTGGGGGTGGTCGGCCTGGGGCAGCCAGCGGG
>NZ_JBSFXK010000050.1:0-54263 GCF_053595355.1 Streptomyces sp. NPDC002513
GCCCAACAAGGAAAACGCCCTGCCTGCGACCAAGAAGCCGCAGGCGAGAGCCATCTACGCCCCTTGACAGGCCCGGCCCTCATGGGTGCGGAAACCGCCGCGCCTCCCGCTGCCCGTCCTGCGCCTGGACCTACGCGGGCGACACCTATCACCTGATCCGCGCCGGCCTGGCCGGGGACGACCGCCGAGACGTCCCCTCCACCGTCCGCGATCACCCCCGTGTCTTCGCCACCCTCACGGCCCCCTCGTTCGGCCCGGTCCACAACCGCCCCGATCAGAGCACCTGCCGCTGCGGCACCCCGCACGCGCCCGATGCTCCAGAGCTGGGCAGCGCCCTGGACCCGGACAGCTACGACTACGCGGGCGCCGTGCTGTTCAACAACCACGCCGGACAGCTCTGGCAGCGCTTCACCATCCGACTCCGACGGGAACTCGCCGCCCGCGCCGGCCTGTCCCGTCGGGAACTCGCCGCACACTTTCGCGTCTCATATGGCAAGGTCGCCGAGTTCCAGAAGCGCGGGGCCGTGCACTTCCATGCCGTCGTACGCCTCGACGGCCCGGAGGGGCCCGGGACGCCACCGCCCGCGTGGGCGACGGTCGACCTCCTCACGGACGCGCTACGCGCCGCCGCCGCGCACTCGTACACATCCGTCTCGGTCCCGGCAGCGGGTGACCAGCCGACTCGGACCTTCCGCTGGGGCCAGCAACTCGATGTCCGCCCGGTCAAGGCCTTCGGTGACGGCTCCGACATCACCGAACAGGCCGTCGCCTCGTACGTGGCCAAGTACGCCACCAAGGCCGGGGAAAACACCGGCACCCTGGACCGCCGCATTGGCGAACTCGCCGAACTCGACCGCCATCAGGTCCCCGACCATACCCGGCGGCTCATCACCGCGTGCCGCGACCTCGACAGCCTGTACCCAGATCGGCGCCTCTGGGCCTGGGGGCACATGCTCGGCTTCCGCGGGCACTTCTCGTCCAAGTCGCGCACTTACTCCACCACTCTCGGCGCCCTCCGCCAGGAACGCGCCGACTACCGCGCCGCCCAAGAGGCATCCGTCCTCGGCCTCGACGACCGCGAGCCGGACACCGTCCTCGTGCTGGCGGACTGGCAATACGCCGGCCACGGCCATACGCCGGGCGAAGCCGCCCTCGCCGCGACGATCGCCCGCGACCTCCAGACCAACCGCGAGACGGCTCGCGAAGCCCTCCTGACCGAAGGGAGCACGGAATGACCACGGCCATCCGGTCACGCACCATGCTCACGCTTGCGGAGGTCTGCGAGGAACTGGCCGTCTCGCGCTCGACCTTCTACGACTGGCGGGCCAAGCGTCGTGCGCCGCGCTGCATCAAGCTCCCGAACGGCGACCTCAGGATCCGGCGGAGCGATCTCGATCACTGGCTCGACGACCGCGAGGACGCCGCCTGATGGAGACGACGTACGACGTGAAGATCTACAAGATCCTCGCTTACAAGGGCGCCCGGAAGAACACGTACACCGTGCGCTGGGTGGTCGCGGGGAAGCGCTGGCGCGAGCCCTTCGACACCGTCGCGCTCGCTGAAGGCTTCCGCTCCGAACTCATCCAGGCCACAGGCAAGGGCGAAGCCTTCGTCGTCGCCACCGGCCTTCCGGTGTCCCATCGTTCCAAGGCGGCTGCCATGAGCTGGTACAAGTTCGCCGTCGAGTACGTGGATGCCCGTTGGCCTCAACTCGGCGGCAACAGCCGCAAGAACATCGCCAAGACCCTGACCGCGACCACCATCGCGCTGTTGCGAGCCAATCCCACCCAGTTCGGACCTGCTGCCGTGCGGACGGCTCTTCGTGAATGGGCGTTCAACACCAACCGACGCCCGGACGCGCCCCGAGATGTGGTGGCCATCCTCAAGTGGGTGGAGCGGAACTCCCTTCCCGTCTCGGCCTGGGAGGACCCGCAGAAGGTCGACCAGGTTCTGCAGGCCATCGACACGCGCCTCGACGGCAAGCAAGCGGCGGCCTGGTCCCGGAAGCGCAACCGCCGGATCCTCAACGTCGCTATGAAGTACGCGATCCGGCGGCGCATCCTGCGGGCCAACCCCCTTCCCAAGGGCAAGGAGTCGACGGCTGTCACGAAGACCACGAACGCCGTGGACAAGCGGTCCTTGCTGAATCCCGAACAGGCGGCGGCGATCCTCGACTGGATATGGCGCCGGCCGCGCGGTGGCAAGCGGCTCCGTGCCTTCTTCGCCACGCTGTACTACTGCGGGCCGCGGCCCGAGGAAGCCGTGGCCATGCGCGTGGCGGACGTGACGCTGCCCGAGCCCGACGCCGACGACCAGTGGTGCGAGCTGCTGATCCACACGGCGACCCCGGAGGTCGGGAAGCAGTGGACCGACACGGGGGAGATCCACGAACAGCGTGACCTCAAGGGCCGCGCGGAGGGCGAGACACGCACAGTGCCTGGGCATCCGGCCCTGACACGCATCCTGCGGCAGCACATCGCGGACGAACTGCTCCAGCCGGGTGACCTGCTCTTCCAGGGTGAGTCCGGTGGCATCCTCGCCGGTTCCGTCATCCGTCGGGCGTGGCGCAGCGCGCGTAAGGCCGTGCTACCTCCGCACGTCTTCGATTCGCCCACCGGGCGGCGCGTGTACGACAACCGGAACACGCGCCTCACCAAGTGGCTCAACGACGGAATTCCGCCCGCCCAGGTGGCGGAATGGGCCGGGAACAGCGTCGCCGTGCTCCTCGCCACCTACGCCCGCTGGATCGACGGGCAGCTGCCGGACTTGAAGCGACGGCTGGAAGCCGCGGGCGATCTCCCGGAGGTCAAGGTGCCGGGCACGACTGATCTCCGGCCGAGAACTTCGACACGTATTCGACACGGCCACCCGCGAAAACCCGGTGACAGCCGGACAGCCCCGGAATCTTCCCTTGATCGCCGGGGGAGTGCCCGGGGCCTCACTGTGTTGGGCTGCACCCGCTCTGACCAGCAAAAAAGCCCTCCCGTGGGGAGGGCTCTCAGTGGCGCCCCCGGCAGGACTCGAACCTGCGGCCAAGCGCTTAGAAGGCGCCTGCTCTATCCACTGAGCTACGGGGGCCGGTGTGGTGGCCTGTCGTGGTTCCCGGTGTGGGCCGATCCGTGACCATACCGGGGACAAGGATAGGACTCCCGGCCCCTTGCCCCTGGTGCTTCCCCTCCGTGGCTCGATGTGGAGGTTCGGTGAAGCGGTCCTGATAATCGCAGGCAGGTACGAATCGCGCATCGCTTTTGACGTCTCACGCCCCGGGTGTTGTGCACTCGTTATGCCTGCGCCCCAGTCGTCCCGTCCGCCCCATGTGTCCTGTCGGCGCGCAGACATCTCCATATGCTTCAGAAAGCCTCCAAAATTGGGCATTCTTCGCATGTGGTGACCTTGGACGTACGGCCTCAGCTGCTCGACGCACTTTCCGCCCTGCGCGACCGTGTCGCCGCCGCACGCTTCCCGCTGCCCCTGGCGGGGGCTCCACGGGCGCGTGCCAACCGCGACGAGCTTCTTGCACAGCTCGACGACTATGTGGTGCCCCGGCTGAGAGAGCCTGAAGCGCCGCTTCTGGCCGTCGTCGGCGGATCGACCGGCGCCGGAAAGTCGACCCTCGTCAACTCCCTCGTGGGCCGCAGGGTCAGCGAGGCGGGCGTGCTGCGGCCCACCACCCGCACGCCGGTACTCGTCTGCCACCCCGAGGACCACCACTGGTTCAGCGGGATGCGCGTCCTGCCCGACCTCGCGCGCGTGTGGGTGCCCCATCAGGACGGCAGCGACGATCTTCACCCCCTCGTCGGGCGCGAGGAGCGGGTCCTGCGCATCGAGACCGCCGACACGCTGCCGCGCGGGCTCGCCCTCCTCGACGCGCCCGACATCGACTCCCTGGTCGCCGAGAACCGCGTCCTCGCCTCCGAGCTGATCTGCGCCGCCGACATCTGGATCCTGGTCACCACCGCCGCCCGGTACGCCGACGCCGTGCCCTGGCATCTGCTGCGGACCGCCAAGGAACAGCGGGCGACCTTCGTCACCGTGCTGGACCGGGTGCCTCACCAGTTCGTGTCCGAGGTGTCACGGCAGTACGGTGCCCTGCTCACCAAGGCCGGGCTCGGCGACGTCCCCCGCTTCACCGTGCCCGAGCTGCCCGAGTCCGCGTGGGGCGGGGGGCTGCTGCCCGCCACGGCCGTCGCACCGCTGCTCGCCTGGCTCACGTACCAGGTACAGGATCCGGCCGCCCGCGAGGCGTCCATGGCGCGTACGGCGTACGGCGTTCTCGACTCGCTGAGGTCCCGGATGCCCGAGCTGGCCGGGGCGGCAGCCGCCCAGTACGCCGCCGCCCTGCGGCTGACGGCCGCCGTCGACACCGCGTACGACAGCGAGTACGCGCGCGTGCGGAGCCGGCTGGAGGCTGGAGCCGTCCTCGCCGGCGACGCGCTGACGCGGTGGCGTGGCTACCCCCGGGACTGCACCCCAGGGGAACTGCTGGGCGCCCTCGTGGAGAGCCTGGGCGCCCTGCTGCTGTGCGCCGTCACGGCCGCCGACGAACGCATCGACGAGGCCTGGCGGAGCGAGCCGGCCGCGGACGCTCCCGGGCTGACCCACCGTGATCCGGCCCTGGACGGCGCCGAGCACCGGATCGGAATGACCGTACGGCGCTGGCGGCGTGTGCTCGAGGAGTACGCCGAGGAGTCGGTGCGCGACCTCGACCGGAGCGGTGCCGCGGACGCCGAGGCGGTGGCCGCGCTCGTCGCCACGGAGCTGCTCGGCGGTCGCCGTGCCGAGGGTGCGGGGGAGGCGCTCGCCGAGCGGATCGGGGCCCAGGCGGCCCTCCGGCTGCGCGACCGCGCCGCGCGACTGCTCTCCGAGTATCTGGACCGGGCGCTGCGCGCGGAACGCGAGCGCCGTATCGCTCCGCTCGACGCCCTCGACGTCCAGATCGACCCTCAGGCCGAACTCATCGCCGCGCTGTCCGTACTGCAGAAGGAGAGGTGACCGCGGTGACTGCTGTCACTGACCGCACGGATCACGTCGAGCACCCGGAGGAGCCGGGGGGCCCTGAGCGCCCCGCGCGTGCCGAGCGGCCGGAGCGTGCCGAGCGATCCGAGGGGCGCGGCTCGGAAGCCGATGACCAGCCGTCGGGCCACGCGTCGATCCCGTCGTCGGACCGGCAGACGGACCGGCCGTCGGACCGGTTCTCCGAGGGGGCGGGCGTCGTGGCCGGGGAGCAGCCGCGCGGGGAGGGCGTATCCGGGCGTCCCGGCGGGGGCCGCGGCGGGCGTGCGGAGACGGCCGGGCGCGGGGACGGGGATGAGGACGCGGGGACCGGGACCCGGGGCGGGACCCCGGCTCCGGCTGCCCGCCCCCAGGAGAAGGTCCCGCACGCGCGCGTGGAGGACGACGCCCGCCACGCGCGCGTACGGCGCGACGACCCGGCGGAGCGCTCCGAATCCGAGGCGGTCTGGGACGACGGGCTGATCGCCAGGCGCGTGCCCGAGACGGGGCCCTGTGTGCCGCAGGCGGCCACGGTCGTGGAGCCCCGCGGTACGACCGAACGAGAGCCCGCGCCGCTCGCGTACGACGGAGCCCTGCGGTCACGGCTGGACGCGCTGCGCGAACTGGTGGCGCTGTCGCGGACCCGGCTGGACGGCGGCACACTCGCCGAGGCGGGCCGCGTCCTCGACGAGGCGGCCACGCGCCGCAGGCTCTCCGGGGAGCACACCGTGGTCGCCCTCGCGGGCGCCACCGGCAGCGGCAAGTCGACGCTCTTCAACGCGCTCGCCGGGGTGAACCTGTCGGAGACCGGGGTACGCCGGCCCACCACGGCCGCGCCGGTTGTGTGCGGCTGGAGCGACGGCGCGTCCGCCCTCGTCGACCGGCTCGGCGTTCCCGGGCGGCTGCGCCGACGACCCCCGCAGAGCCCCGACGGCGACGCGCAGCTACGCGGACTCGTCCTGGTCGATCTGCCCGACCACGACTCCGCGGCCGTGGAGCACCGGGAGCAGGTCGACCGGGTCCTGGCGCTCGTCGACGCGGTCATCTGGGTGGTCGACCCCGAGAAGTACGCCGACGCGGTCCTCCATGAGCGCTATCTGCGGCCCCTCGCGGGGCACGCCGAGGTCATGTTCGTCGTTCTCAACCAGGTCGACCGGCTGCCCGGGGAGGCCGCCGAGCAGGTCCTCGACGATCTGCGACGGCTGCTCGACGGGGACGGGATCGCGCTGGGCGAGTACGGCGAGCCGGGCGCGAGCGTGCTCGCGGTCTCCGCGCTCACCGGGGAGGGCGTGGGGGAACTGCGGGAGATGCTCGGGCAGTTCGTCGCCGAGCGGGGGGCGGCCGCGCGCCGTGTCTCCGCGGACGTGGACGCGGCCGCCGCCCGGCTGCGGACGGTCTACGCGACCGGCCGCGGTATCGGGCTCAGCGAGGAGGCGCGCGAGGAGTTCGCCGGGCGGCTCGCGGACGCGGTCGGCGCGAGGGCCGCGGGTGAGGCCGCCCAGCGCGCGTGGCTGCGCAACGCGGGCCGCGCGTGCGGCACGCCCTGGCTGCGGTTGTGGCGGTGGTCCCGGGCGCGGCGCCAGTCCGCCGCGGGAGGGCCGTCGCTGCCCGCGACGACGGGCGAGGAGGCGACCGCGCGGCAGAGCGTCGAGCAGGCGGTGCGGACGGTGGCGGACCGGGCCGCGGCCGGACTGCCCGCCCCCTGGGCCCAGGCGGTGCGGGAGGCCGCGGTACGCGGTGCGCAGGGGCTGCCCGAGGCGCTGGACCAGCTCACCGTGAGCGGCGCCGAGCCGCCGGGACGGCCGCCCCGGCCTGGCTGGTGGCCGGCCGCCGTGATGGCCCAGACGGTGATGACGCTCCTTCAACTCCTCGGAGTGCTGTGGCTGCTCGGGCAGCTCGTGGGGTTCATGACGCCGCACCTCGCGGCCCCTGTGCTGCTGGTCGCGGCGGGTGTCGTGGGAGGTCCCGTCATCGAGTGGAGCTGCAGGATGGCGGCGCGCGGACCGGCCCGCAGATACGGACTCGAGGCGGAGCGGCGGCTGAGAGAGGCGGCGGCCGGATGCGGGCGGGCCCAGGTGCTGGATCCGCTGGCGGCGGAGCTGCTGCGGTACCGGGAGGTGCGGGAGCAGTACGTGAAGGTCGTGGGGGCCGGCGCGGTGGCGCGACTGGGCTGAGGGCTGGGCTGAGCGGCCCCGGGACCCACAGGGCGGAGGTGCTCGTTCGGGTGGCGGGGTTTTCCACAACCGGGGGACGGTCCACAGCGCGCAGCGGACTCGGGCCCGGCGAGGCAGTCTGATCTCGCGGCGACTGCGGCGGACGCGGTCACCGCGACGGCGGCGGCATGCCACAGGGCGTGACCGCCGCGCCAGACACAGCCGTACGGGACGGGCCCGTACGCGTTCGGTCCCGGTGCGGCAGGCCGGGACGAGGGAGGGGTTTTCGCATGAACGAGACGACGGTGTGCGTGGTCGGCAACGTGGCTACGCAGCCGGTCTACCGGGAGTCGTCGGCAGGTCCCACGGCCCGCTTCCGGCTGGCGGTGACGGCACGGTATCTGGACCGCGAGAAGAACGCCTGGACGGACGGGCACACGAACTTCTTCACGGTGTGGGCCCGGCGCTCACTGGCCACGAACGTCGCCGCGTCGGTGTCCGTCGGTGATCCGCTGGTCGTTCAGGGGCGGCTCAAGGTGCGCACCGAGCAGCGGGACGGACAGGGCTGGCTGTCGGCGGACCTCGACGCGGCGGCCATCGGCCACGACTTGTCGCGCGGCACCTCGGCCTTTCGGCGGTCCTCGAAGCCCGAGGCGCGGACCGGGCCGGCGGCGCCGCCGGAGCCCGCCTGGGAGACCGATCCGCCGAGTCGACCCGAGGGAGCGGAGCCATCCGGGCAGATCTCCCAACCCCAGTCACAGCCAGCAGGAGTGACGTAACGTCAGTTCGCCTATGTCCCGCGCTGACTGGACTGCCGTCATTCGTCGGATAGATCGCCGGATACCCGAACAGTCCTCATGGATTTGTCGATACGCGCAGCTCACTGACGGGGCAGGCGATAACGATTCCGAGTCGGATCGGTTGCCGGACGCCATGACCGGGGAGAGGGGTGTGCCGCGTCCTTAGGATGCCGGGCATAGCTCCAGGGGCTTTCGATTCTGCTGGCGGGACCCCACCCCCCCACGTCCATGGGTCCCGCTCGAAGGGGAATTCTGTGTTTTCTTCGCTCTCTGCGCCGTCCGCGCGCAGGCGAGGGGCCGCCCGCCTCGCCGCCGCGGTGCTGGTGTCCGGACTCGTCTCGGGTGGTCTGCTGGCCACCGCGGGGGTGGCGGCTGCCGACGGGGAGCCGCAGAGCGAAGGAGGCGCGACAGCGACCCTGGGCGCACTGAAGACGTACGGAGCCGCCGTCGTCCACGACGGCGGCCAGGACGAGCAGGTGTCGGCGGGACTGTTCGAGATGTCCGTCGACAACGGCGGCACCCTGCAGACCTACTGCATCGATCTCCACAACCCGGCGCAGAAGGAGGCCAAGTACCACGAGACGTCCTGGAGCGGCACGTCCCTGAGCGGCAACAAGAACGCCGGCAAGATCCGCTGGATCCTGGGCAACTCCTACCCGCAGATCAACGACCTGGCCGCGCTGGCGGCCGAGGCCGGAGCCAAGGGACTCACCGAGCAGGACGCCGCGGCGGGCACCCAGGTGGCGATCTGGCGCTACTCGGACGGGGCCGACGTGGACGCGGTCGACCCGCAGGCGGAGAAGCTCGCGGACTACCTGGAGAAGCACGCGCGGAACCTTCCGGAGCCCGCCGCCTCCCTGTCCCTCGACCCGCCCGCGGTCCCGGGCCGTCCCGGCGAGCGGCTCGGCCCGGTGACGGTGCACACGAACGCGGACAGCGTGACCGTGACACCGCCGTCGAACGCCACGGCCGGCGCAGTGAAGGTCGTCGACAAGGACGGCAAGGCGGTCACGTCCGCGGCCGACGGCAGCCGGATCTACTTCCAGGTGCCCAAGAAGGCGCAGGACGGTTCGGCCGAGCTGACGGTGCAGGCGTCGACCACCGTGCCGGTCGGCCGGGCCTTCGCCTCCGACACCCGCAGCCAGACTCAGATACTCGCCGGATCCAGCGAGTCGACCGTCTCGGCGACGGCCACGGCGACCTGGGCGGCCAAGGGCGCGATACCCGCGCTGTCGGCCGGGAAGAACTGCGCCGAGGGCGGCGTGGACATCACCGCGGTCAACAAGGGCGACACGGCGTTCACGTTCGAGCTGATGGGGGCGGAGCACACCATCCCGGCGGGACGGACCCAGACGGTGACGATCCCGTTACAGGAGGACCAGGCGTACGACTTCACGATCAAGGGGCCGGGCGGCTACCAGAAGTGGTTCAAGGGCGTCCTCGACTGCAAGACCGAGAGCAGCGCGGGCGGCGGCCTGAGGACGCAGACGCTCGGTGAGCCCAGTCCCGCGACGGCGGGCGGTACGGCGGCCACGGACACCAACCTCGCCGAGACGGGCACCACCAGCGCGACCCCCTTCATCGCGGGCACGGCCATAGCCCTGGTCGTCATCGGCGGCGCGGCCCTGGTCCTGATCCGCAAGAAGACCCCCACCCAGGACTGACCGGCGGACACCGCCGGGTCAGCGGCGGGTTCGGCGCTGTCCTGCCTTGCGTGAGGCCCACGGTTGCAAGCCGCGTGTAGCCTCGCCGCGGCCGTCAGTGCCCCCGAAAAGGGGCACCCGGAATGCGGGCGGCCCCGCCCGTATTCCGGGCAGGGCCGACAAGTGCCTCCGGGCCGACGCAGGTTACCCGCGTTCGCGTGAGCGTGACGCCGGCGGAATGCTCTGCTCGTACTGGAACACGTTGTGGGGGTCGTACTGCGCCTTGATCGTGCGCAGCCGGTCGAAGTTCGATCCCCAGTAGGCGGTTTCCCACTCCTGCATTCCGATGTTCGGCACGTTGACGTAGGCGCCGTTCACGTAGGGCCGCAGCTCCTGGCTGAACTCGGCGATCCAGGCCTGTGCCACCGGGGTGAGCGGGTCGTAGACGCCTGGTTGTCCCGTACGGGTCCCCCAGCCGGCGCCGGGCTCGGAGTAGAAGAGCGCGTCGCGATGCGGGAACGCAGTGCCGCCGCGGGGGCTCCTCCTCACCGCCCCACCGAAGGCCTGGGTGAAGAAATTGCTGTCGTCCGTGGGGGCGTCCCGCATGAATGAGGCGACCACGCCGATCGCCTTCTTCGAGAACGGCTTGGTGGTGAACTGAGAGAAGAACTTCCAGTTCGCGGGTTCTTTCTGGGTCGGAACCTGGAATCTCGTGTAGACGTCGCCCCAGTTGCCGACCTGTACCGAGACCCGGGGGCTGCCGACCGACAGGATCGGGGCCAGCAACTGCCGTGCCTGAGCGGGTGATCCTTCCGCGAGAACCGCGAACAGCAGGATCTGGTTTCTGTGGATCTCGAGCTGGGTTCCGAGCCGGTTGTCGGCGACCGGCGCCGTACGCTGCCATGTGTCGAAGACCCCCGGCAGATCCCCGAGACCGTCCCACACCACCTGCACATAGGTGACGCTCTTCAGCGGAGCCACTGTGTAGGTGAGTGACGTGACGATGCCGAAATTGCCGTTTCCCGCCCCGCGGAGCGCCCAGAGCAGGTCCGAGTCGTGGTGCAGATCCGCCTTGATCACCTGGGCGCACTCGGTACCCGACGCGACGACGACCTCCGCCCCCACGAGGCTGTCGCAGGCCATGCCGAGCCAGCGGGTGAGGAAGCCGAATCCGCCGCCGAGCGTCGCACCGGACAGGCCTACGCTGCCCTCGGTTCCGGTCGTCACCGCGAGGTCCTGCTTGGCGAGCGTGGTCACCGCTTCCAACTGGTTGAGCCCGGCGCCGACTGTCGCGATACGCGAGGCGGTGTCGATGTGGACCGACTTCAACTCGCTGATGTCGATCACGATGCCGTTGTCCACGTTCGACCAGCCCTCAAGGCTGTGGCGGCCGCTCCGCACGCGCAGCGCGACGTCATTCTGCCGCGCCCAGGTGAGGGCGTTGACGACGTCCTGGGTGTTCTGGGCGAAGACGATGACCAGCGGATAGTGAGCGAAGAGCTCGTCCCAGCCGAGGCTCGCATCTGCGTAGGCGGGGTCTTTGGGGCGGACGATCCGGCCGGTCAGGTTCGCCGGCGGGCACTTCCCGCCGTCATGCCCGTCGCTCGCGGCGCTCGCGAACGGGGCCTCTGCGGCCGTAACGCCCGGGACGACGGCCGCGCCGGCGCCGGCAGCCGCCGTCGCCTTGAGCAGGCCGCGACGAGAAAAATCGTGCATGGTCCGTATCCTCTCGACCGGAATACGCCAGTATTGTGGCTACGGAATATCTCGTCTGCCGGCCGGCGCGTTCAATCCATTGTGGACGTTTCCTGCGGCCCGCAGGGTAACAGGGGTAACCCGTGATGGTGTTTCCCGACACGCTTATTGGAGCGATGCCGGCAGGTTGAGGAATGGCATATAAGGGCGGTCGTGAATTGGTCCGGCCGTGTGGATGCGGCGGGGTTTGATGTCTATGGGTTCGACACGGTGGTCATTCTTCCTGCCGTGTCTTCGGCGACCGGGGTTCGTGTGTGCGGCCATTCCCTTCGCCCGGCCCGCACGCGAAAAAACTCTCGAATTATTTCCATCTTTTTCAGTCTGAATCCGCCGCGGTCTTCGGTCCGGCGGCGAAGACGCCCGCCCCCCCCTGATCGTCGCGGGGTTCACCTCCGGCGGCGATGCTGCTCGCGGTGGGTGTGTGCGCGATGACCGGCGCGGGTCGCAACTCCCTGACGGCGATGGGCGAAGGGGCGCGCCATTGCGAGCGGGTGCCGGACACGGGGCAGCCGTCGTCCTGCAGCCCGGCACACCGGCTCCGGTGGAAGTCCTGGCGCCGTAGCGACGCCAGGACCTGGTGAAGACGCGCGGCAACGTGTCTTCGGGAATCTCCGGATCACTGTTTTACCCGCAGGACATCGGAGAACGACCGCACCGGCCCGGGGGGCGGATGCGGTTGCAGGTTCAAAGATCGGGTATCGCATGCCGTCTGGTCAATACAGGGACGGAGCTGCGGAAATCGTACCTGTCGTCGCGGCTCTGAGCTGGAATGAAGCGAGCCGGCCGATGGCTCGAACCTGCACCATCGGGTGGGACAGCACTGCGGATTCCTTCCCGAGGCACAGGACACCACGTCACAAAGGTGGGATGCATCTGCGGGAAATTTGCTCCCTTTGATGCTCTGACCAGCAAACATGGCGTCTCGGCCGGTGGGCGTGGCCTGGGCGGCCAAAGGGACGCATCTGCGGAATGGCCGCTTTCGGGTTAGCCCTGCGGCGGCCGATGCTGCAACATCACTTGCCACGACGGGCGGCGGCAACCGCCACGCACAGCAACGTCGTTGACCCGCAGGACACAGAGAACGAAAGTGAAAGCACGTTGAATCTGCCTTGTACCACGTCTGTTCCACGGCCCCGTCCGGTGTCAGGACCGGAGGCCGTGGTCCTGATCGTCATCATCATCGTCGCAGCCGCTCTGGTCGCCGTCGGCCTCCCGGCCGCCAGCGTCGCGCTTCTGCTCACCGAGGCAGGAGCGCTCGGTGTCCTGCTGATCCGGCAGTTGCGTGGAACCGTAGACGACGAGCCGGCGCCCACGGAGGCCTGACAGCCCCATGGGCCGCCGTGAGAACCCGATCGGCCAGTGCAGCAGGACCCTGTACTCCCTCGCGGCCTGGCTTCGTGCCGGCCGCGAGGCGGCAGGACTGACATACGAGCAACTCGCCGAGCACACCGAGTTCAGCGCCGACACACTGGCACGCGCTGCGTCCGGACGCAGCGTGCCCAAAAACCTGGACGTGGTTCTCGCCTACGCTCGGGCCTGCGGCCTGTCCGCCAAAGAGGCCGAGAAACTCTGGAGACTCGCCCGCCGCGACGCGGCCCAAGCACTCGGTGTCGTGAAAGGACGCCGCGGCGGAGTGCACATCAGCGTCGTCAAGGACTTCGCCGATCTTCACTCCGCCATCGTCGAACTCTACGAGGGCGCCGGCAGCCCTCCGTTACGCAGCCTGGACACACGTATCGGCGGCCTGGGCCGCCTGCCTCGCAGCACAGCCGGCCGGGTCCTGAAGGGCCGCTCCACACCGAGCCGGCACTTCGTCCTCGCCTTCGCCGAGGCCTTCGGTGTCCGCGCATCGGACCGGCCGGAATGGGGGAAGGCATGGGACCGCGCCGACCGGGACCGGCGCAGTACCCGCAACCGTCTCCGCCGCCAGGGACAGACCAGCCTCCTGGGCCGCCTGACCACCCACGGCCCCGTCACCCCCCGCGACCTGCAACTGCTCATGAGCGACCTGGAGTCCTCCGCGCGCCGGGAACCGGGCCTCAAACTCCTGGTCCACATCCCCGACGCCCAGGACAACGCCACTCGTATGACCCGGGAACTCCTCGTCGACCAGGCGCAGCGCGAGGGGCTTCTGGCCTGCCCCCAGTGCGGCCGGCCCTCCTTCGGCTATGACGACTCCACCGGTTGGCACGCCACTCGCTGCACCGACTGCAGTACTGCTCCCCTCACGTCCGCTTTCCCTCCTCAGCCGCAGGCCGCTCTCCAGGACACCCCGACGCTGTCCCTGCGCGTTCCGCCGCTGCCGCGCCGGATCCCCGGGCGCGCGTGGCCCCGTCCCGCCGACCCGGCCTCGTCCGCACCCCAGACCGCCGTCGATCTGGCGACGATCACGGACCTCACTCCGGCACCGGATTGGCGTTGCCGTACCTGCCACGGATCTCACGAGGCCGACGACGGTTGCCGTCCGTCACCGGATACCGGCGACACCATTCCGGACAACCGCGCGAGGACCGCCGCCGGCCCCGCCCGTCCGGCCGGTACGGCCGACACGGACACGGACACGGCACGCCACCAGCCCTCTCCCAGGCAGCGGGCGCTCGGCGACTTCTTCGCCTCCAGTCGCAGCCCCCACAGCGACACGGCTCCCGGCGCACGGTCCACCACCACCACGCCGACCACGAGGATCCGTATCAACATCCCGGGCACCAGGCCCGTCCCGCCAGTCGTCGTACGCCGGACGACCGGCCCCGGACGACAGCCGGAGTCCGCGCTGTCGGTGGCACCTGACACCGCGGACGCTCAGGGCCGTGATCCAGCCGGAGCCGAGAGTCCGCAGGCCAACGTCGCTCCCCAGCCGCTCGAGTGATCAGTGAGCCGTCACGTCCCCTCCGGCGGGGCGCCGCCCCCCGGAGGGCTTCGGGCAGTCCAGCCCGGTCACGCAGCCGGTACCAGTACGGGGGCGACGGGAACCGGTGAGGCTGACTGCTCGGCCCAGACGATCTTCCCGCTGGGGGTGAAGCGGGTTCCCCACCGCTCGGCGAACTGGGCGACGAGGAAGATTCCGCGGCCGCCTTCGTCCGTGTCCGCTGCGTAGCGCAGGTGCGGGGAGGTGCTACTGCCGTCGCTGACCTCCACCACCAGGGTCGTATCGCACACAAGGCGCAGGTGGATAGGGGGTGCCCCGTAGCGGATGGCGTTGGTGACCAGCTCGCTGAGGATCAGTTCGGTAGTGAATGCGGTCTCCTCCAGGTCCCAGTCGGCCAGCTTCGCGAGCACCTCGGTACGCACGGTGGACACCGCGGCAGGAAAGGGCGGGATGTCCCATTCGGCGATCCGATCACGCGGAAGCGCCCGGGTTCGGGCGATCAGGAGGGCGACGTCATCGGCTGGATGCGCGGGTAGCACCGCCTCCAGGATCGTGTTGCAGGTCTCCTCCGGGGTGAGTCCCGCGCCGGAGAGCGTGTCGCACAGCAGCTTCAGGCCGGTCCCGATGTCGTGATGACGGCTCTCGACGAGCCCGTTCGTGTAGAACACGAGCTGCGTGTCCTCCGGCAGCTTCCGCTCGACGGCCTGAAAACGCAGCAGGCCGCCTACGCCGAGCGGGGGGCCTGCGGGCAGGTCGAGAAGCTCTACGCGGCCGTCGGGATAGACGACGGCGGGCGGAAAGTGACCGGCTCTTGCCATGGTGCAGCTACAGGAGATCGGGTCGTAGATCGCGTACAGGCACGTAGCCGCGACATTCACGTCCTGACTGGCGCCCTCCTCCGTATCCATCTGATTGACCAGGTCGTCGAGGCGGGCCAGCAGCTCGTCGGGCGGCAGGTCAAGGGTGGAGAAATTGCGGACCGCGGTGCGCAGCCGCCCCATGGTGACCGCGGAGCGCAGGCCGTGGCCGACCACGTCCCCGACCACCAGGGCGGTGCGGAATCCTGGGAGAGGGATCACGTCGAACCAGTCCCCGCCGACCTCGGCCTCGGCGGGCACGTAGCGGAACGCCGCCTGGACGGCGCCGGTGTCCGGCAGCGTACGGGGCAGCAGGCTGCGCTGCAGCGTGGTGGCGATGGCGTGCTCGCGGGTGTAGTGGCGAGCGAGCTGAGAGACCGCGAGGCCGACGACGAGCAGCAGCACGGCGGTGAGGGTGTCGTCCAGGTTGTTTATGCGGGTGAAGCTTTCGTACGGGGTGGTGAAGAAGAAGACGAACCACGCGGCGGTGGACAGGGCCGAGAGGGCCGCGGCCCAGCGGGGGCCGAGGGCGGCCATCGCCGCGACGACCAACATCAGGATCAGGGCCACGTTGGTCTGCGACAGGGTGCCTCGGACGAACAGCAGGAGCGCGCAGACGGCGAGCGGGACTGCCAGCGCCGCAAGGAGCGTGGTCAGCCCCTTGACGAGACCATGAGGCATGCCATACCTCCCTTCTCTCCGGTGTAACAGCGCTCACGTGGCGCGGCCAGTCGATACGGGGCCCGCGGGCACGGCCACGACGACCGGCTGTCCGACTGCGCTACGACCGCCCCCACCGGGACGAGCAACCATGGGCGTTCAGGCACAGTCACTGCGGGTCAGCGTCCGCGGCAGGGCCGGACGGACAGGTACTCGAATCGACCAGTCCGGATCAGGCGGTGCGGCTCGCGCTTCTCGGCCCATTCGCAGGTGGCGAAGTTGTCGATCAGGGCGGCCCGGCCTGTCCGGTTGGCGGATCGCTGTGCCGTCCGAGGCCCCCGAAGCCGGCCAACGGCGACCGGCAGTGGCGGACGAGCCGGAGCCGCCGACAGTGAAGCCCCAGGTCAGCGCCCCCAGACCTGACGGGTTTCCGCCCAGGGGTGGCGGTCAGGCAAGATGGGGTGTATCTGCCCACTGCCAGATTCAAGCTGCCGGACGGTTTCTCTTGGCTGAGTACATTTACACCATGCGCAAGGCGCGCAAAGCGCACGGCGACAAGGTGATTCTCGACGACGTCACCCTGAGCTTCCTGCCGGGGGCGAAGATCGGCGTCGTCGGCCCGAACGGCGCGGGCAAGTCGACCGTCCTCAAGATCATGGCGGGTCTTGAGCAGCCGTCCAACGGTGACGCGTTCCTCACGCCCGGCTACAGCGTCGGCATCCTGCTCCAGGAGCCCCCGCTGAACGAGGAGAAGACCGTCCTGGAGAACGTCCAGGAGGGTGTCGCCGAGATCAAGGGCAAGCTCGACCGGTTCAACGAGATCGCCGAGCAGATGGCGGTCGAGTACACCGACGCGCTGATGGAGGAGATGGGCAAGCTCCAGGAGGACCTCGACCACGCCAACGCGTGGGACCTGGACTCCCAGCTGGAGCAGGCCATGGACGCCCTGGGCTGCCCGCCCGGCGACTGGCCCGTCACCAACCTCTCCGGCGGTGAGCGCCGCCGCGTCGCGCTCTGCAAGCTCCTGCTGGAGCAGCCCGACCTGCTGCTGCTCGACGAGCCCACCAACCACCTCGACGCCGAGTCGGTGAACTGGCTGGAGCAGCACCTGGCCAAGTACGAGGGCACCGTCGTGGCGGTCACCCACGACCGGTACTTCCTGGACAACGTCGCCGGATGGATCTGCGAGGTCGACCGCGGCCGCCTCCACGGCTACGAGGGCAACTACTCCAAGTACCTGGAGACCAAGGCCACCCGTCTGAAGGTCGAGGGCCAGAAGGACGCCAAGCGGCAGAAGCGCCTCAAGGAAGAGCTGGAGTGGGTCCGCTCCAACGCCAAGGGGCGGCAGGCCAAGTCCAAGGCGCGTCTGGCCCGCTACGAGGAGATGGCCGCCGAGGCCGACAAGATGCGGAAGCTGGACTTCGAGGAGATCCAGATTCCGCCGGGCCCGCGTCTGGGCAACGTCGTGGTCGAGGTGGACAAGCTCAACAAGGCCTTCGGCGAGAAGGTCCTCGTCGACGGCCTCAGCTTCACCCTGCCGCGCAACGGCATCGTCGGTGTCATCGGTCCGAACGGCGCGGGCAAGACCACGCTGTTCAAGATGATCCAGGGGCTGGAGCAGCCCGACTCCGGTTCGATCAAGGTCGGCGAGACCGTCAAGATCTCGTACGTCGACCAGAGCCGCGAGAACATCGACCCGAAGAAGACGCTGTGGGAGGTCGTGTCCGACGGCCTCGACTACATCAACGTCGGACAGGTCGAGATGCCGTCGCGGGCGTATGTGTCCGCGTTCGGTTTCAAGGGCCCGGACCAGCAGAAGCCGGCCGGGGTGCTCTCCGGCGGTGAGCGCAACCGCCTCAACCTCGCGCTCACCCTGAAGCAGGGCGGCAACCTGCTGCTCCTCGACGAGCCCACCAACGACCTGGACGTCGAGACGCTGTCCTCACTGGAGAACGCGCTTCTGGAGTTCCCCGGCTGTGCCGTCGTCGTCTCCCACGACCGGTGGTTCCTGGACCGCGTCGTCACGCACATCCTCGCCTACGAGGGCGAGTCCAAGTGGTTCTGGTTCGAGGGCAACTTCGAGTCGTACGAGAAGAACAAGGTCGAGCGGCTCGGCCCGGACGCGGCCCGTCCGCACCGTGCCACCTACAAGAAGCTGACCCGGGGCTGATCTTGCGGCACATCTACCGCTGCCCGCTGCGCTGGGCGGACATGGATGCGTACGGCCACGTCAACAACGTGGTGTTCCTCCGCTATCTGGAGGAGGCCCGTATCGACTTCCTGTTCCGCCCGGACAAGGATTTCCAGCAGGGGTCCGTGGTGGCGCGCCATGAGATCGACTACAAGCGGCAGCTCGTCCACCGGCACGCGCCGGTGGACGTCGAGCTGTGGGTCACGGAGATCAGGGCCGCGTCCTTCACCCTCGCCTACGAGGTCAAGGACCCGGACCAGATCTACGTCCGGGCCTCCACCGTGATCGTGCCGTTCGACTTCGAACGGCAGCGGCCGCGCCGGATCACCGCGGAGGAACGCGCGTTCCTGCTGGAGTACCAGGACGACGAGGGGGAGGCCGTCGCCGCATGACGGTCCTCCACCTCGCCGACGACGGGGAGGCGGCGGATCTCGCCGCCTTCCTGGGCAGGCTGCTGCACTACGACCGCGGTGCCGCGGTGCGTCTGCAGGCGACCGGGACGACGCTGGCCGTGTTCGGGCGGCCACCGTCGTTCGAGGTGCTCGCGGTCCGTGCGGTGCGGCTCGCCAAGCCGTACGAGAACGGGCTGGACGACGGGCTCGACGTGACCGTCTCGGCCGGGGAGTTCCTGGAGTCCGTCGACGAGCAGGCGGCCACGGTCGCCGTGCCCGCCGCCGTCACCGGACCCCCGTGGGCCGGGGTCCTGCCGCCGCGCAGCGGCTGGCAGCCGGTGCCCGGACTGCCGGGGCCCGACGCGCTGCGCGCGACCGTGGCCGCGGCGGTGGCCGAATTCCGTTCGCGTACGGAGGAGTTGGCGCCCGAGCAGCGCACACGCGCCGCGCTCGACCGGGTCGGCCGGGAGATCTGGTCCCGCACGGTGCAGGACACGGGGCTCCCGGTGCGGGCCGTGCACGCGGCGCAGTCACTCGGCTTTCTGCGGCCCGCGCCACGGGTACCGGGCGACGAGCCGTCGGCCCTGTTCTCGTCGGGCGCGTGGCTCAGGCTGCGCACGCCGTACGGGTCGATCGCCGTACGCCGGGCGGGACTGGGCGCCCTGGACGTCAGCGTCCGCTGACGGGACGGAACGGGGGCGCGTGGCGCGCCCCCGGGCCGGAGAGCGCGGACGCCCGGAGCGTCACTCCGGGGTGTTCACCATGGACGCCGCCGCGTACGTCAGGTAGTTCCACAGCGTGGTCTCGTGCTCCTCGGACAGGCCGAGTTCGTCGACGGCCACGCGCATGTGCCGCAGCCAGGCGTCGTGGGCGGCCTGGTTCACGGTGAACGGGACATGCCGCATGCGCAGACGGGGGTGGCCGCGGTTCTGGCTGTAGGTGTTCGGGCCGCCCCAGTACTGCATCAGGAACAGCGCGAGGCGCTCCTCGGCCGGGCCGAGGTCCTCCTCCGGGTACATGGGCCGCAGGATCGGGTCCTCGGCCACGCCCTCGTAGAAACGATGGACGAGGCGGCGGAAGGTCTCCTCCCCGCCGACCTGCTCGTAGAAGGTCTGCTCCTGAAGCGTGCCGCGCCGAATCTCTCTCACACGCTCCATGGTCTCAGACGCGGCGGCCGAGGTCTGCGGGCTCAGGTCCTGCGCACGACCGGGCCACTGGGCTTCGGGCTTCCGGGCGACCGCGCCTCGCGGCCGTGCCGCCTCGCCGCTTCCGGCGCAAGGCGTGTTCGCTTCCGGGGTGGCCTTCGCAGCACAGTGGAGACATGGCCGCGTACGCCCTCGATCACGCCCTGCAGGACCTCGCCGCCTCGGCGCGGGCGGCGCTCGTGCGGGAGATCGACGCGAGCGGAGCCTGGGCCGCCGATCCCGCCTGGCGGGAGGCGTTCGCGGCGGTGCCGCGCCATCTCTTCGTGCCCTACTACTACACCGGTGTCATCGGCGGCTACGAGCGCCGAAGCTGCGACGAGTCCGACCCGGGGCTCCGGGAGCAGTGGCTGCGCGGGGCGTACGAGGACGTGCCGCTGGCCACCCGGGTACGCGGCGGGGAGCTGCTCTCCTCCAGCAGCCAGCCCTCCCTGATGGCGCAGATGCTGGCCGAGCTGGCGGTCGAGGACGGGAACGCCGTCCTGGAGATCGGCGCCGGCACCGGGTACAACGCGGCGCTGCTCTGCCACCGCCTCGGTGACGGCTTCGTCACCACCGTCGACCTCGACCCGGAGATCACCAGCGCCGCCCGACGGCAACTGGCGGCCGCGGGGTACCACCCGGCGGTGGTCACGGGCGACGGCGCGCGCGGCGTACCGGAGCGCGCCCCCTTCGACCGGATCATCGCCACCTGCGCGCTGCACACGATCCCGGGCGCCTGGCTCGCGCAGTGCCGCCCGGGTGCGCGCATCCTCGCGCCCCTCGCGACCGGGCTGATCGCTCTGCGGGTGCGCGACATCGGGCACGCCGAGGGACGCTTTCTGCCCACGCCCGCCTACTTCGTGCCGCTGCGCGGCGGCACCCCGTCCGAGCCGGAGCCGCAGGACCTGGGCGGACTGCCGCGCCGGGCCCGCGGTCACGAGCTGTTCCGGTTCCTGCTGGCGCTGACGCGGCACTGCCTCACCCCGTACGAGGCGTACGCGCTGTGGGAGCGGGAACGGCACCCCGCACGGGACCGGTTCGGGATCACGATCAGCGGCGACCGCTCCTGGGCCTGGCTGGACGACCCGGAGGGGCCGTCCACCTGGCCGCTGCCCTGAGGGCCGACGGGACGGGGCCGCGTACGAGGACGTCGCACTGCCCCGTACGCGTACGCGGACCGTGGTGCTCAGCCCCGGCGGATCGTGATCGTCGTCCACGCGCCCACGTGCACCCGGTCCCCGTCCTGGAGGGGCACCGGCACGAAGGGCTGGATGGGCTCCTCGCCGCCGTTGACCGTGGTGCCGTTCGTGGAGTTCTGGTCCACGACCGCCCAGGAGCCGTCCGGCTGCTGGACCAGGATCGCGTGCTGGTGCGAGACGCCCGGGTCCTCCGGCGGCACCGACAGGTCGACGTCGGGGGTGTCGCCGGTGGAGTGGCGGCGACGGCCGATGGTGACCTGGCTGCCGGTGAGGGTGCGCTGCTGCTCCGGGGAGTACGCCGGCAGGTTCAGGCCCGCGGCCTCGGGGCCGGAGCGCTGCATCATCGCCATGAAGTACTCGCGGTCCGGACCGATGGTGGCGGTCCAGGTCACCGGCCCCTGCTCGTAGGGGCTGGGCGGGGCGGCCTGGGCGGAGCCGGCCTGCGGGTAGCCGTAGCCACCGCCCGGAACGCCGGCGGGCCCGGGGCCGCCGGGCCCGCCGGGGCGGCCGGGTGCCGGGGCGGACGAGGGCGGGGAGATCAACCAGTCGTCGTCACCGCCGCCGAAGGACGGGCCGCCGGACTGCGGCGGGGCGGGCGGCGGGAAGCCGCCCTGCGTCGGCGGCGGGGGGGCGGGCGGACCGGGCCGCTGGAACGCGGTGGGCGCACCGCTCTGCGGATACGCCCCCGGGCCACCGGGTCCGCCTGGGTTACCAGGTCCGCCGGGTCCGCCGGGTCCGTTCGGGCCGCCGGGACCGCTCGGGCCGCCGGGCCTGCTCGGACCACCAAAATCGCCGGGTCCGTTCGGGCCGCCCGGGCCGCCGGGTCCGCCCGGACCAGCGAAACCGCCGGGCCCGCTCGGGCCACCAAAACCACCGGGCCCACCCGGCCCACCGGATGTGGGCGCAGGCGGCGGAACCGGACGTGACGGATCCGCACCGAACGGGGACGGCCGCGAGGCGTCGTTTCCGAAGCCGGGCGGGCGGGAGGAATCGTTTCCGAAGCCGGACGGGCGGGAGGAATCGTTTCCGAAGACAGGTGGGCGGGAGGAATCGTTTCCGAAGCCGGACGGGCGCGAGGTGTCGTTTCCGAAGCCGGACGGGCGCGAGGTGTCGTTTCCGAAACCGGACGGGCGTGACGTGTCCGGGCCGAAACCCGTCGGCCCGGACGGCTCGCTGCCGAACGGCGGGCCCGACGGTATCGGTTCCGCGGGCCGGTTCACCTGCGAGGGCCGGGACCGCTCGTAGTCGAACGGGTCGGCCCCGGGTCCGGTCTGCCCGCCCTGCTGGAAGCGCAGCGCGGCGTTCGGGGCCGGCGGGCGCGGTGCGGCGGGGGTGTACGAGGTCGCCGTGTTGGTCAGGAAGTTCCACCGGCACTCCTCGCAGAAGGGCGCGCCGCCCTCGCGGGGCGTGCGGCACTGCGGGCAGAACTCCGGCTCGGCGGACGCCGGGCGTCCCCCGGGCCGGCCGCCCGCGCCCTGGGGCGGCGGGGGCGAACCCGGCGGCGGATAGCCGTAACCGGCGGCGGGCGGCGGTGGAGGCGGGGGTACGGCACCGGCCATACGGTGACCGCAGACCTCGCACCAGTCGTCGGAACCCGACTGGTGTCCGTTCGGGCAGGTCGGCATGTCGGCGCTTCCCCCTCTCCTTCTCCGGTCACCGGGACCGGCGTGGTTCTCCGGCCCAGGGGGGCCGGGCTCGCTGCTGTCGGGACGTACGGGTCACTTCTTTACACGAACAGTCTTTGTGGACCGGGTCTCGAGCGTCATCTCGTCGGCCTCCGCGACCTTCGTCTTCAGTCGCACAGTACCTGTCGCGGCGTCGACCACGTCCACCACCTTCGCAAGCAGTTTCGCAGTATCCGCGTTCCCCGACGCCCTGGCGAGTTGAACCGCCCTGCCCAGCTTGGCCGTTGCGCCATCGATATCGCCTGCTTTGCGCAGGTCTATTCCCTGCTGGATGGCTTGCGCCAGTTCGGCCTGTCCGGTGTAGTGGGCGACTTGGGGGTTGATCGACGTGGACGCCGCCATGTCGTCGGTCCACACGGCCCGTACGAGCCCCTGGGCCCCGAGGTTCTCCGTGCTGCCGTCGCTCCGCGGGATCACCAGGGACACCCGGGCGGCCAGCATCTCCCGGCCGATGTCCGCGGCCGGGACCCGGACGCACACGTGGTAGTCGCGGGACTCGTCGCCCCAGGACCCCGTGGGGTAGTCCCCGGCGCGCGGTCCCGCCTCCGTGCGGCGGCCGGTCAGGTCCTCGACCGTGGGCGCAACCTGCTTGACGAACGTGATCTCCGTGCCGACCGGCGTCCACAGCCGCAGCGAGACATCCGCGACCTCCTTGCCCATGGCCGACTCCATCATCCGCGTGAAGTCGGCGGCCAGAGCGGCCGGATCGGCGACGATGTCGGCGGTGCCGAGCAGCGCGGAGGCGATCTGGGTGACCTCCTTCACCTCCCAGTCGGTGCCCACTCCCCGCGCGTCACAGGTGAAACGGCCGGCGCAGGCGTCCAGCGCGGCCTTCAGGTCCTCGGGTGACTCGTGCTCGTTGCGGCCGTCGGTGAGCAGGATGCCGTGGCGTAGGGAGACGTCCGCCGAGGACAGCAGCCGGTCGGCCAGCCGCAGCCAGGTGCCGATCGCGGTGCCGCCGCCCGCACCGAGCGCGCGCAGCGCCTGCTTGGCCCTCTCGCGGGTGGTCGCGTCGGCGACGGCGAGCCGCCCGCCGCCCGGATAGACCTCCTTGGCCACATGGGTGCCGCCGATCACCGTGAAGTGCACGCCGTCGCGCAGGGTGTCGACGGCCGCGGCAGTCGCGTCGCGCGCGTTGCGCATCTTGGTCGGCGGGTAGTCCATGGATCCCGAGCAGTCGACCATGACCGCCACGGCCGCGCTCGGGCCCTGCCCCGCCGCGTACGGGCGGGGCGCCGTGACCGCGTTCGTGCCGCCGCCGGTCGCCGACACCGTCACGACGGCGTTGACCTCGCGGCCGCCCTCCGGCAGGTACTCGTTCTGGTAGACGTCCAGCGAGAACTGCGGCACGTTCGACTTCGAGAAATTGGCCATGCCTACTCTGATCCCCCTTGAGAACCCCACCGGCGCGGGGCGATGACTGGTTGCGGACCGGTCCCCTCCGGTCCTGCGGCCGGTCCGGCCGGCCGTGGGGGTGTCCGGGACACCCGTCAGGCGGATCCTGCCCCCTGCGGCGGGGCAGGGAACGGGAGCACCGCCACTGTTACGTTGTCGTGGCCCCCGCCGTCCAGGGCGTGGCCCAGCAGCACCCGGGCGGCGTGCAGCGGCCGGAACTCCGCGTCGGCCGGCACCACCTCGGCCATCTCCTCGGCGGTCTCCGCGTAGTTCCACAGGCCGTCCGTGCACACCACCACCACACCCGGCCGGTCCGGCTGGAAGGACGCGGTGTGCGGCTCCAGTTCGTACGCGTCCGCGCCGAGCCAGCCCGTGATCGCGTGGGCGCGTTCGTCGGCGTACGCCTGGGCCTCGCTCATCAGGCCCGCGGCGACCATCTGGGCGGCCCACGAGTCGTCCTCGGTGAGCCGGGCCGGGGGAGCGGTGCGGTCCGCCGGGACCCAGTAGGCGCGGCTGTCGCCGACCCAGCCGACGACGAGCAGGCCCGCGGTGACCACGGCGCTGACGAGGGTGCAGGCGGGGGCGTTCTGGTGCGGGGTGTGCTCCCGGGCCGTCTCCGGCTCCGCGACCAGCGCGTTGACGGCGTGCGAGGCGGCGACGATGGCGTCGTGCATGGCCTGCTGGAGGTGGGTGCCGCACGGCAGGGACGCGAGAAGCGCCTCGTTCGCCGCCCGGGAGGCGGCGAGGGAGGCGTCGTCGGGGCGGGTCGCCGAGGACACGCCGTCGCAGACGACCGCGACGACGGCGGGCGAGCCGTCGGGCAGCACGGTCTGGGAGAGCGCGAACGCGTCCTCGTTGCGGTGGTGGCGCAGACCGCGGTCGCTGACCGCGGCGGCCGGGCCCGACTCCTGCTCCATATGGTCCCGTTCGCGTGGCTGGGCGTGGCCGCAGTGCTCGCAGTAGCCGTCGCCGTCCACGCTGCCCGTGCGGCAGGCCACGCAGACCGCCGGCTCGGCGGCAGGGGCCGCGAGGTCCGCCGGGGCCGCGGTGCGCGGATCGACCGGCTGGGGCGCCGCGAGGGGGTAGTCGTCCGGCTCCGACGGGCGGTCGAGCCGGACGCCCCGGGAGGCGCCCTGGGCCGGGTCCGTCGCGGGCAGGTGCGAGCCGCCGGAGTCGGTGCCCGCGAGGTCCGTCGGCAGGTGCACCGGGGCGGCCGTCTCCGGGCCGCCCGCCGGCGGGGCGACGGGCCAGTTCACCCGGGCGGCCTCCGTGGCAGGGTGAGGCACCGAGCCGTTCATGGTCAGGGTCGGGGTGTCCGACGGCGGGGCGGGTACCGCCGACAGGTCGTACCCGCAGGCGCCGCAGTAGCGGTCGCCCGACTCGAGGGGCTCCTCACAACTGGGGCACCTCGAAAGGGCCGTCGGCTGGGGCATCTGGGACATCGATCACACCCACGTCCGGGGGCGGTAACGGTTGGCACGTTCCACCAGGTCGATCCTCTCCTCGCCGCCCTGCGCGAGCCTGGCCAGCGTTCGGTACGAGCGCTCCAGGCCGAAGCGGAGGCCGCGCTCGTCGAGGTCACTGCCGAGGAGCGCCGCGCCGTCCGCCGCGGACGGCGTGGAGCCCCGGCTACCGGAGAGTACCCAGTCCAGGGCGCAGCCGAGGACCTCTGTGGACAACTCCTCGCGGCGGACGGCGTCCAGGCCGTACGCCTCCAGCGCCTGGACCTGCGCCGCGGCGGCCACGAGGTCGTCCAGGAAAGCCGGGTCGGGCCCTTGGTTCGTCCGCTGCCGCAGCCTGGCCCGTACGGCGGCGACGCGGGCCGCGGTGTAGTGGATGGACGCCTCCGGCACGGACTCCAGGGTGTGCACGGCGCCGTGCCGGTCGCCGCGGACGAGCTGGACGCGGGCCAGGCCGAACGCCGAGCTGACATGACTGGGATCGGTGGTCCACACGAGCCCGTAGTAGTGGGCCGCGTTGTCGAGCTGGCCGAGGACCTCCGCGCACAGACCGAGGGCCAGCTTGGGGGAGGGCTCGCCGGGGAAGGCGTCGTAGACCGCCTCGAAGGAGAGCGCGGCGGCCTCGCGGTCGCCGGTGGCCAGCGCGGTGACACCGTGGTACCAGATCACCCGCCAGTCGTCGGGGTGGTCCGCCTCCAGGGCCGCGAGCACCTGCCCGGCGCTGTCCGTCCGGCCCATCTCCAGGCGGGCCCGCAGCTCACGCAGGAGCAGCTCCGGGGAGGCCGCGGGCGCGGCGTGCAGCGCGGCGATCAGCTCCGCGGGCGCGGCGGCCATGAGGCCGGCCAGGAAACCGGCGTTGGGGTCGCCGGGATCGACCAGCGGCACCGGCAGGGCGAGCGCGGCGGCGGCGGTGTCGACGGCCTTGACGACGACCGGGGTGCCGGCGGCCGTGCCCGCGTCCCCCCTCGCCCCGGCCGCCTCGGGGCTCCCGACCGGGCCGGGAGAAGCGGAAGGAACGGCAGCGCGAGGGGAGGCGACGGCGGCGGCCTGCGCCCCGGCGGTCCCCGAGGCCGCGAACGCACCCCCGGCCGCGCTCCCCGGGCGCACGGCCCCGGCGCCCGTGCCGCCGCGGCGCCGCGAGGGCACCACCCTCGCCCCGAGCCGTGACACATCCCCGTCCAGCCGCGGGACCAACTCCGTGTCCGTGACCTTGAGTTCCTGCCCGAACAGCGTCGACAGGGCGGGCCGGGGCCGGCCCGTCCGGAGGGCGACGACCTCCCGCAGCACCCCGGTCAGCTGGTCCGACATCTCCTGCGCGGAGGCGAACCGGCGGGCGGGGTCGGGGTCGGTGGCGCGGACCAGCAGCCGGTAGAAGGACTCGTACCGGCGGAAGACCTCGACGGTGCCGGGGTCGGGCAGCGCGTCCACGTGGACGGTGGTGTAGCCGGGGAAGTCGAAGGTGAGCACCGCGAGCGCCCGCGCGACCGTGTAGAGGTCGCTCGCCACCGAGGGGCCGGCCTCCGCGACCTCGGGCGCCTGGTAGCCCACCGTGCCGTAGATGGCCGACTCGTCGTCGTCCATCCTGCGCACCGCGCCCATGTCGATCAGCTTGAACCGGTCCTCGGTCTGGATCGCGTTGTCGACCTTGAAGTCGCAGTACAGGAGGTTGCGGCTGTGCAGATGGCCGAGCGCCTCCAGTGCCTCGATGCCGTAGGCGCACGCCTGCTCCACCGGCAGCGGATCGCGCCGTCCGTCCGGTGCGCGGCGCTCGTTGGCGATCTCCTTCAGCGACTTGCCGCCGATGTACTCCATGACGATGTAGCCGTCGAGCGAGCCGGTGCGCTGGTCGAGGTGCTCCACGAAGTTGTAGATGCGCACGATGTTGGCGTGCTCGATCTCCGCCAGGAACCGCCGCTCGGAGATCGCGGCGGCCATCGCGTCCTGGTCGCCGGTGTCCAGCAGGCCCTTGAGGACGACCCACCGGTCGGAGACCGCGCGGTCCACCGCCAGGTAGATCCAGCCGAGCCCGCCGTGCGCGAGGCAGCCCGCGACCTCGTACTGGCCGTGCACGATGTCCCCGGCGTGCAGCTTCGGCACGAACGAGTACGGGTGACCGCACTTCGTGCAGAACCCTTCCGTGCGCCCTGCCCGGTCGCCGCGGGCACGCCCCACCGGAGCCCCGCAGTCGGAGCGCGAGCAGAACCGCTTGCGCTCGGGCACCTCCGGGTTCTGCAGCACCATCGCCCGGGGGTCGGGCCGCGGCACGTCCGGGATCTGCACCAGGCCGAGACCGAGCCGGCCGCGCCCGGAACTCGCGCCCGTGGAACCGGAGCTGCGCACCGACACCGACCGGCCGGTGGAGCTGCCCGTCAGCCGCCCCGACACCGAGCGCCGGGACTGCGACGACCGCGACGACCGGGACGACGTACGGGAGCCGGGCCGCGAGGCGCCGCTGCCCGGACTCCGGGAGTCCCGGCCGCCCACGGTCACGCCCGTGGCCGGCGCGCCGACCGTCCCCTTCGCCGAGACGACCGGTGCCAGACCGCATGTGTCGCAGTACAGCTCGCCGCCGCCCACGTCCTCGTAGGAGCCCTCGCAGCCGGGCCGCTGGCAGGTCCGTCCTGCCTGGCTCATGCTTCCCCCCTCCGGTCCGCCGGTTCGCCCTGCCGGGGCGAGCGCTGGCCGAGCAGCTCGGCGGCGGCCTGCTGGTAGCGCAGCACCGCCTGCTCGGCGACCCGGAGGTCGCAGGGCGCGCTCCACAGCATGCGGCGGGCCGAGTCGTAGCGTTCGATCAGCAACGGGTCCTCCGCGAGCCCGTGCCGGGCGACCTTCGCCTTGTACGCGTCGAGCCGGCCGCGCAGCTCGGCGCGGACCGCGAGGGGCGCGGTGACCGCCGTCAACGACTCGCGGGCGCGCAGCAGTTCGTCCTCCGCCCGCTGCTCCAGGGCCTCCAGGAGCGGTGAGAGGCGGTGCCACTGGGCGTGCCTGCGGTACTCGGCGGCGGTCGCCAACTGCTCCTGCAGCGCGGTCGGCGGGCCGCTGACCACGGGCACCTCCGACGCGGCGATCTTCGCGAGGACCTCACCGCGCGCGGTGCGCGCCTCGGCGAGCGTGCGGTCCGCGCGGCTGAGCACGTCCCGCAGCCTGACCAGCCGCGCCTCGGCGTCCTGACGGACCGTCAGCACTGCGTCGATCTCCCGGCGTACGTCCTCCAGGGCGCGCGCCTCGCGGTCGTAGGTCGTGGTGTCCGGCCGGCCGCCGCCGGGGGCCGAGCTGCCCTGCGCGGGAGTCCAGTACGCCAGCGGATCGGAGATCACCTGCTCGCGCAGACGCGTCAGCGTGCGTGTGATCCGCTCCAGGTCGTCGCCCGCCGGGTGCTCGCCGGGGCGCACCCCGACGGAGTGCGCGAGCCGGCGGGTGCGCTGCAACTCCGCGGCCAGCAGGTCGATCCGGGCGGGCAGCGCCGACCACACCGCGTCGGCGGCGACGACGATGTCGAGCGAGGAGGCGTACAGCTCGTTCATCCGGTCCACGAGCTGGGCCAGGGTGAACTGCTCGCTCAGCCTGCCGGTGCCCGCCACCGTCGGCGCGTGAGCCGTCGCCGTGGCGCTGCCCGGGACGGTGACGCTCGCGCCGCGCAGCAGCTCGCTCAGCTCCGCCAGGTCCTCGCGGCTGGACCAGCGTCGGCGGGCTCGGGTGTCGCGCGCGCTGCGCAGGGCGTCCGTGTAGGCGTCGAAGTACGCCCAGAGCAGGGTGATCGACGCCTCCGCCGACGTCCAGCGCTCCTGGGTGACGCCGGTCAGCCCGGCGCCTTCGAGGAGTCTGCGGCCCGCGTGGTCCTGCAATGCGAGGAGCGAGGTCTCTATGGCCTCGTGCTCCGCGCCGAGCCGCGCCAGCGCACGGTCCACCTCGTCCCGGTCCATCACCGGCCCGGTGGGTCCCGTGACGCCCATCGATCACCTCTCGCTCTCCTCGTGCCCGCGCGGTATCCGGTGCGCTCGGGTCAACTCTCCAGTGGTACCAGGTCGGTCGGGTCGGTCAGGAGGACGGTGGCCGCGACGCCGCCGAGTCGGGTCCCAGCGTCGGGGACAGCCATCTGGTGTACGAGGCCTGCCAGCCGGTCGCGAAGTAGCCCACGAGCACCTGGTTGACCCGCCGCACCAGGTCCTTGGCCTCTCTGTTCATCGCCACTCCGTAGTACTCGGTCGTGAAGGGCTTCCCCTTGAGTTCGACGGTCGGGTCCTGGGCCGCCTGGCTCGCGGCCAGCGCGCTGTCGGTGACGACCGCGTCGACCTGGCCCAGTTGGAGTCTGACCAGGCAGTCCAGTTGGCTGGGGACCATGGTGGAGATGTCGGCGGACGCGGGGAGCCGGCCGGACCTCCTGTCCTCGGTCAGCCGGGTGCCGGCCGTGGAGCCCTCCGCGGAGCAGATCCTCTTGCCCGCGAGGGACTTGTCGTAGCCGGTGATCCCGGACTCCTTCGGCGCCAGGACCTGCTGGCCGGTGACGAAGTACGGGTCGGAGAAGCGGACTTCGCCCAGCCGGTCACAGGTGATCGTCATCGTGCGCACCACCATGTCCACCTGCCTACTCTGGACCGCGGGGATGCGCTGATTGGTGGGAATGGCGTGGAAGCGGACGGCGTTCGGGCTGCCCAGGATCCGGCGGGCGATCTCGCGGGCGAGGTCGATGTCGAACCCTTCCAGGTCGCCGCCCCGGGTGTTGGGGTCGCGATAGCCCCAGCGGTAGCTGTTCTGGTCGACGCCCACCGACAGATAGCCGCGCCGCTTGATGTCCCGGACCGTGGGGCCCGTGTCGTCACCGGACGGCGGCAGGCTCATCCGCTCGGGGTGCCCGCCGCAGTCGTCCGCCTTGGCCTGGGTGGCCTCGGCGAGGCCCGGGCCGCCGGTGCCCGGGGAGCCGTCCCGGCTCACGCGGGCGAGCGGCAGTGACAGCGCGAACGTCAGAGCGAGGACGCAGGCGAAGACCATCGCGCCCACCCCGCCCCAGCCTTTCAGGCTCGCCCTCAGGCGGCGTGCGGTCATCGCCGCTCCCCCTCTCACCGGTACTCCGAAAGCCTGCGCCCGATGCCCAGCACCGCGCCCGCCGCGCCCAGCACGGCGAGGACCGCCGCGCCCAGCGGGAGCCCGGTCATCGCGCCCCGGCCGTCGCCCGCCGCCTGCTCGAACTCGCTCTTCTCATGATCCAGCGCCTTCGCCAGGCTCGCATCCACGAGGTCGAAGCACTCACCCGTCGGCTGGTCCGCCCTCGAGCCGATGATCTTGTCCAGGGCCGCCTGGTAGTTGCCGTCGTCGTCGGCGGCCCGTGCCTGCGCGTGGCGCTGCTGCCAGACCTTCATCGTGCCGGTGGCGGCCGTCACGGGCTGTCGGCCCGCCGGGTCGTCGGCGAGGGCCCCGGCCGCGGCGAGGGTGGCGGAGAGCGTCTTCATGTCCTGCTGGAACGCGTAGTCGTAGGCGTCCTCGATCTTCCCGCCCGGGAGCTTCTTCGTCTCGGCGCCGCGGCTGACCAGCGTCAGGTTCTCGTTGCCGCGCGCGTTCAGGGAGGCGATGCGCGCGTCGTGCAGCACGGTCAGCGAGCGCACCCCGTGATCGTAGGAGGAGACGAGCCCGGCGCGGGCCACGCTGTGGCCGGCCACCAGCCACAGCAGGACGATCGCGGCGGCGGCGGTGGAGGCGACCAGGCCCTGGTTCAGCACCCGGTTCGTGCGCAGGTAGTGGCGCCGCTGGGCCCAGCCGAGGGCGGCCAGCGCGAGCACGCCGAGGACGATGGCGAACCAGGGGTACGGGGTCGCGTCCGCGTAGTCGGAGCGCAGCCGCTGGTTCTCCTTGGTGTACAGGTCCTGTGCGGCCGGCAGCATCTGCTGCTGCATCACCTCGTCGGCCGCCCGCAGATAGGCGCCGCCCACCGGGAAGCCCTGGCGGTTGTTGGCGCGGGCCCGCTCGATGAGGCCCTTGTACTGCGGGAGCAGCTTGTTGAGCTTGGCGATGGTGTCCGTGGCGGGGGAGCCGGGCTCGGTGCCGGCCGCCGCCGTGACGAGCCCGGCGGCGGCGGTCTCGATGTCCCTCTCGTACCGCCTGGTGGTCGCGGCGGGCTCCTGACCGCCCGTCAGGAAGCCGCTGGAGGCGGTGGTGTTGGCGTCCGCGAGGGAGCGGTAGATGTCGGCGGCCGAGGCGCTCAGCGGCTGGCTGCTGTGGAGCACGTCGTCGGCGGCGTTCGCGCGGTCCGTCATCTGCCAGGCGGTGACGGCGCCGAAGGCGACGACGAGGACGGCGAGGACGGCGCCGATGACGCGCAGCCGGCCGGGCTCGGTGGTCGCGGCGGCCCGCAGCCGGTCGACGCCCTCGGCGAAGGCCGCGCGCCGCGGGGCGGGTGCCGGCGCCGCGGCCGGCGGGACGGGTGGCGCGGAGGGCGTCACCGGTGGCGCGCCGACCTTCTGCGGATGTGTCACGTGACCTCCCCCATGGTCATCCGTCGGTCACCTCCGCCCGGGGCGCGGGAACGGGCGCAGGTGCACGGCGGCAAGTATCGCCGTCGGAACCGGCATCCGCACAGCTCTTTATGCGATCTTGTTTCTGGATCGCAGCGTGTGTACGGAACGCCGGGCTCGCGGGGCCGGCCGGACCACCCCCTCATGAATACGCGACGCGCGGGCGTTCGGTTCCCTGGGCCGGTCAGACGCCCGCCCCGTCCGCCCGGATTCCGTAGTACGCCCGCACGCGCGCGTGGGCCTCCTGCGGGGCCTGTTCGTGGTCCAGGCCGAGGAGGACGGCGCCGAGCACCGGGCGGGCCGTGACCACCTGCGGGACCGCCTTGGGGGCCCGGGCGGCCAGCAGTTCCCCGACCCGGTCGTCGAGTTGGGGATGGCGGGCGGCCAGGATGCTGCCGCCGAGCAGGACCGGAGCCTCCTCGTCGAGCAGGTCCAGCCGGGTCAGCGCCACCGTGGCCATCGCGACGACCTCCTCCGCGAGCCGGTCGACGATCGCGCGGGCCACCGGATCGCCGTCCCCGGCCGTGGCGAACAGCACCGGCGTCAGCTCGTGGCGCCGGTCGTGCGCGATGTGCTCCAGATGGAGCGCCTCGATGAGCGCGTACATGGAACCGAGCCCGAAGTGCGCGGGCAGGGTGCGGGCCAGGGCCGTGGGGCCGCCCCGCCCGTCCTCCGCGCGCGCCGCCCACCACAGGGCCTCCTCCGCGAGGCCCCAGCCGCCGCCCCAGTCGCCGGAGATACGGCCGATCGCGGGGAAGCGGGCGGTGCGCCCGTCGGGACGCATGCCGACGCAGTTGATGCCCGCGCCGCACACGACCGCCACCCCCCGGGGCTCGGCGACACCGGCCCGCAGGATGGCGAAGGTGTCGTTGCGCACCTCGACGGTCCTGCCCCACGACCGTGCGCGCAGCGCCGCCGCCAACTGTTCCTCCTCCACCGGGAGGTCGGCGTTGGCGAGACAGGCCGAGACATGGCCGGCCGAGGTGACACCGGCCTCGGCGAAGGCCCGGGCCACGGCGTCGGCCAGGGTGTTCACGGCCGTCTCCACGCCCACGGCCGGGGGCCTGAACCCATCGCCCCGCGCGGTGCCGAGCACCTCGCCGTCGGCGGCCACGACGGCTACGTCGGTCTTGCTGTTGCCCGCGTCGAGGGCGAGGACACTTGCGGTCAGGCCCACGCGAGGTGCTCCCGGTTGTGCGCGATCAGCAGGTCGGTGAGGGCGTCGGCGTAGGCGTACTGGCCGATGAGGGGGTGGGCGAGCAGCGCCCGGAAGACGCGGTCCCGGCCGCCGCGCAGGGCCGCCTCCAGGGCCAGCTCCTCGTACGCGGTCACGTGCGCCATCAGCCCCGCGTACAGCGGGTCCACCTCGGGCACCGGCAGGGGGGCCGGTCCGTGCGGTCCGACGGCGGCCTGCACCTCGATCACCGCGTCGTCCGGCAGGAAGGGCAGCGTGCCGTTGTTGTACGCGTTCACCACCTGGTACGGCGAGCCCCCGCCGGCCAGCAGGGACGCGGCGAGGTCCACGGCCGCCTCCGAGTAGTAGGCGCCGCCCCGCTTGGCCAGCAGCGCCGGCTTCTCCTCGAGCGAGGGGTCCGCGTACATCCGCAGCAGCTCCCGTTCCATGGCGGCGACCTCCGCGGCCCGGGACGGCTTGGTGCGCAGCTCGCGTACGACCTCGTCGTGCGCGTAGTAGTAGCGCAGGTAGTACGACGGGACCACGCCGAGACGGTCGACGACGGAGCGCGGCAGGCGCAGATCGTCGGCGACCTCGTCACCGTGCTCGGCGAGCAGCTTGGGCAGCACGTTCTCGCCCTCGGGGCCGCCGAGACGCACACCTGTCTCCCAGGTGAGGTGGTTGAGCCCCACATGGTCGAGGTGGACATCGGCGGGCGTGACGCCGAGCAGGGCGGCGAACTTCCGCTGGAAGCCGATCGCCACGTTGCACAGCCCGACCGCCCGGTGGCCCTCCTGGAGGAGGGCGCGGGTGACGATGCCCACCGGGTTGGTGAAGTCGATGATCCAGGCCCCGGGGTTGGTACGGCGGACGCGTTCGGCGATGTCGAGGACCACCGGCACCGTGCGCAGCGCCTTGGCGAGGCCGCCCGCGCCGGTCGTCTCCTGGCCGACGCAGCCGCACTCCAGCGGCCAGGTCTCGTCCTGCTCCCGCGCGGCCTGGCCGCCGACGCGCAGTTGGAGCAGCACGGCGTCGGCGCCCTCGACCGCCCGGTCCAGGTCCTGCGTCGTGACGACGCGGCCCGGGTGCCCCTGCTTGGCGAAGATGCGCCGGGCCAGCCCGCCCACCAGCTCCACGCGTTCGGCGGCCGGGTCGACGAGGACCAGCTCCTCGACGGGGAGGGTGTCCCTCAGCCGCGCGAATCCGTCGACGAGTTCGGGTGTGTAGGTCGACCCTCCGCCGACCACGGTGAGCTTCAATGTTCTAGCCCTTCACTCCGGTGAGCGTGACACCCTCGACGAACGCCTTCTGGGCGAAGAAGAACACGAGGATCACGGGGGCCATGACCAGCACGGTGGCGGCCATGGTGAGGTTCCAGTCGGTGTGGTGCGCGCCCTTGAACGACTCCAGGCCGTAACTGAGCGTCCATGCGGCCGGGTTCTCCGACGCGTAGATCTGCGGGCCGAAGTAGTCGTTCCAGGCGTAGAAGAACTGGAAGAGCGCGACGGCGGCGATGCCCGGCCGTGCCATGGGCAGGACCACCCTCAGCAGGGTCCGCAGGTCTCCGCAGCCGTCGACCCGCGCCGCGTCCAGGTACTCGTTCGGGATGGTCATCAGGAACTGGCGCAGCAGGAAGATGGAGAACGCGTCGCCGAACGCCATCGGGATGATCAGCGGCCACAGGGTGCCGGACAGATCGAGCTGTTTGGCCCAGAACAGGTACATCGGGATGATGACCACCTGCGGCGGCAGCATCATCATCGAGATCACCAGCATCAGGGACAGATTACGGCCGCGGAAGCGGAACTTGGCGAGGGCGTAGGCGACCGGGACCGACGACACGACGGTCAGGGCGGTGCCGAGCCCCGCGTAGATCAGCGTGTTCTTCCACCAGGTGAGGAAGCCGGGGGTGGCGAAGACCTTCCGGTAGTTGCCCCACTCCCAGGTGTGCGGGATCAGATCGCGGCTGAGCGCCTGGCTGTCGCTCATCAGCGAGGTCAGGAACACGAACACGAAGGGCAGCGTGAAGAAGAGGGCGGCGGCCACGCCGAGGGAGTGGACCGCGATCCACTCCAGCAGCGCCCTGCGGCGGGCGGTGCGTGCGGCGGGCGCGGCGGCGTCTCTCAACTCCACCGGTGTGTCGAGTACTTGGGTCATGGTCAGTCACCTGCCAGATTGAGGCCGCCCCGGCGTCGCATCAGGAACGCGGTGAACGCCATCGACAGGGCGAAGAGCACGAGCGCGACCACACAGGCGGAGCCGTAGTCGAAGCGCTGGAAGCCGAGGTTGTAGACGAGCTGGGGCAGGGTGAGCGTGGACTTGTCGGGATAACCCGGCTCGAACTGGGTGCCGGCGCCCTGGATGACACCCGAGGCGACCTTCCCCGCGATCAGCGGTTGCGTGTAGTACTGCATGGCCTGGATCACTCCGGTGACCACGGCGAACATCACGATCGGGGAGATGTTCGGCAGGGTGACGTAGCGGAAGCGCTGCCACGCCGACGCGCCGTCCAGCTCGGCCGCCTCGTACTGCTCCCTGGGCACGTCCAGCAGCGCGGCCATGAAGATCACCATCAGGTCGCCGATGCCCCACAGGGCGAGCAGGGTGAGGGCGGGCTTGGACCAGGCGGGGTCGTTGAACCAGCCCGGTGCCGGAATGCCGATCGTGTCGAGGATCGAGTTGACCGGTCCGGTACCGGGGTTGAGGAGGAAGGCGAAGGCCATCGTGGCGGCCACGGGCGGGGCGAGGTAGGGCAGGTAGAAGAGGGTGCGGAAGACGCCCGTAGCCGTCTTGATCTTGGTGATGAGCAGGCCCACGCCGAGTCCGAAGACGACCCGCAGGCTGACCGCGACGACGACGAGCCACAGGGTGTTGCGCAGCGCCGGCCAGAACAGGGGGTAGTTCTCGAAGACATACGCCCAGTTCTTCGTCCCGCTCCAGGCCGGCGGCCGGAAGCCGTCGTAGTGCATGAAGGAGAAGTAGACCGTCGAGATCAGCGGATACGCGAAGAAGACCGCGAAGCCGATCAGCCACGGCGACATGAAGGCGGCCGTGCGCAGGGCCGACCGGCGGCGTTTGGACGCGAGGGTGAGGGTGCTCATCGTCACTTCGCCTGCGCGATGTCCGTGTCGATCTGCCGGGCCGTGCTCGCCAGGCCCGCCTTGAGGTCCTTGGCCTTGCCGCTCTCGTAGTCGTAGCCGAACTGCTGGATGGTCACGAGGTACTGGCCGCCGTTGAGCGACGCGGGGGTCGTGGTCGAGTCCGGGTTCGCCGCGATGTCCAGGAACGTCTTGAAGCGCGGGTCGTACTTCAGCGCGGGGGACTTCAGCGCGGCGAGGGTGGAGGGCACGTTGTGGATGCCGTTGGCGAAGCCGACCACCGCGTCCGTGTCCGTGGTCATGTACTTCACCAGCTCCCAGGCCGCGTTCTGCTTCTTGCCGGCGGCGGCGATGCCGGCGATGGTGCCGGTGATGTAGCCCTTGCCGTACTGGGCGGCCTGGTCGTCGGGCACGGGCAGCGGAGCCACCCCGATCTCGAAGTCCGGCTTGGCGTCCAGGGCCATGCCCAGGCGCCACTCACCGTCGAGCTGCATGGCGACCTGACCGGTGTGGAACGGGTGCTTGGGGCCCCATTCGTCACCGAGCTCGGAGCGGTACTTCTCCAGCTTCTGGAAGCCGCCCAGTTCGTCCACGAGCTTCTTCTGGAGGGTGAAACCGGCCGTGAAGGCCGGGTCCTTGGCGAGGTTCGACTTGCCGCTGGAGTCGAAGTAGGTGGGGGAGAACTGCGCGAAGTAGTGCTCGGTGGTGGTCTCCCAGCCGTGGTAGTCGGGCATGAAGCCGAGCTGCCGGTAGCCGTCGCCGTCGGGGATCGTCAGCTTCTTCGCGTCCGCCGCGAACTCGGACCAGGTCCGGGGCGGGGCGGTGATGCCCGCCTTCTTGAAGGCGGTCTTGTTGTAGTAGAGCCCGTAGGCGTCGCCCAGCAGCGGCACCGTGCAGCGGTTGCCGTCGAACTGGGTGTACTCGTTCATCGCCTTCGGGAAGGTCTTCTCCGGGTCGATGCCCGACTTCTTGAAGAAGGGGTTCAGGTCGACGAGGGCCCCGGACGAGCAGAACTTGCCCACGTTGTTCGTGGTGAAGGAGGAGATGACGTCGGGCGCCTGGTCGCCGCCGGTGCGCAGCGCCTGGTTGATCTTGTCGTCGGTCATGTTGGCGACGACGTTGACGTGGATGTTGGGGTGCGCCTTCTCGAACCCCGCGACCAGCGCGTTGACGGCCTTGGTCTCGGAGGGCGCGCTCCAGGCGTGCCAGAAGTTGAGGGTGGTTTCCTTGGACGCGTCGTCGTTCGCGCCGGAGGAAGCCTGGCCGGTACAGGCGGTGGTGAGCAGGGCGACGGACGCGGTAAGGGCAAAAGCCGTCTTTCGGATCACTTTGGGCATGGCTGAGTCTCCCTGGGGGCGGGCGGGGGTGTGGTGCGACCGGGGGCGGGTGCCGGTCCGGGTGGGGCGAGGGTGCTCAGCGCGAGGTGTCGAAGACCTCGTCGCGGGTGGTCGCGAGCGCGCTCTCCAGCGCGCCGCGCAGGACGGGATGGCGGCGTACGTCGCCGACGGCGAGGCGCGGCCGGGACGCGGCCAGCTCCTCCAGTTCGGCCTGGAGCAGGGCCCGCAGCGGCTCGCCCCCCGCGGTGAGCGAGGCGCCGCTGAGGACGACGAGTTCGGGGTCGAGGACGGAGACGAGCGCGGCCAGACCCGTGGCGAGCCGGGTCGCGTACAGCTGAAGCAGGCGCCGGTGGGGGCCCGAGGCATGGTCGGCGCCCAGGGCGACGAGGGTGGCCGCGACCTCGGGGTAGGGGCCCGAGGGCACCTCCTCGATGCCCAGTTCGCGGGCCAGCCCGGGCAGGGCCTGGGAGCCGGCCAGCTCCTGGTAGCCGCCGCTGCCTGCCCGGGTCACCTGGCGGACCAGGGGCGCGCCGGGCACCGGCAGGAAGCCGACCTCGCCGGCGCCGCCCGTCCAGCCGCGGTGCAGCCGTCCGCCGAGCACGAGGGCGGCGCCGAGACCGCCCTCGTTCCACAGCAGGACGAAGTCGTCGTGGCCCCTGGCTGCGCCCAGCCGCTGCTCGGCGAGGGCGACGAGGTTGACGTCGTTCTCGTACTCGACCGGCATCGGAAGGGCGGCGGCGAGTTCGTCGAGCAGTGTGGGGGAGTGCCAGCCGGGCAGGTGGGAGGCGTAGCGGAGGCGGCCGGTGGTGGGGTCGAAGGCGCCGGGGGTGCCGATGACGACCCGGTACACATCGGAGACGGTGAGCCCGGCGGCCTTCACGGCGCCGCCGAGGGCGTCGGTGACCTGCTGGACGACGGGCTGCGCCGGGCGGCGGCCGGGGGTCGGCAGCTCGAACTCGCCGACCGTCCTGCCGGTGACGTCGGCGACGGCGGCGAGGATGCGCTCGGGGGTGACGTCGAGGCCGGCGACGTAGGCGGCGGCCGGGTTCACCACGTAGAGCTGGGCGTTCGGGCCCGGGCGGCCCTCGCTCGTGCCGGTCATCAGCACGAGCCCGGCGGCTTCGAGACGGGCGAGGAGCTGGGAGGCGGTGGGTTTCGACAGGCCGGTGAGCTTGCCGATGCGGGTGCGGCTGAGCGGACCGTGCTCCAGGAGGAGGTCGAGGGCGGCGCGGTCGTTCATGGCGCGCAGCACGCGCGGGGTGCCCGGCGTACCGGCGGATCCTGCCATGTGTGTCGCCACCTGCCTTTCAACGGGCCAGCTTTGCAGCGGGACCGCCGGGAAGTCCACCGGGTGATCGTCGACGGGGCCCGTCCATGGCCGGGAGGCCCTCGGAAGATCACTGTTAGGAAAGTTTCCAATTGGTGAGAGGAAAGTAGGCCCGGTGTCGCGGGGGCGTCAATACCGGCCACGGGTGGCAACCAAGTCGTTACCTCGGCGGCAGACGGCAGACGGCAGGCGGCAGGCGGCAGGCGGGGTGACGCGGCACTCGGGCCCCGCCCGGTCACTCCGCTCCGCCGCAACGCCAAGAGGCGGCCCCCGGAGCATCCGGGAGCCGCCTCGTCTCCTGCGACCGCTACGTCTACTTCGCCGGCGGCCGGACCGGCGGGATCGGAGCCGCCGCCTCCGCCTGGGGCGAGGCGGTGTTCGCGTACGCCGACGGGGGTGCCATCGCGGCCGTCGGGTCGGCCGGGGCCGTCTCCTCCGCCGCCAGGGCGGTGTCGCCGCCCACGATGCGGATGTCCGCCTCGTCGAAGGCCTGCTTGACGCGCCAGCGCAGCTCGCGCTCCACCGACAGCGCCTTGCCCGGCATCGTCTTCGCGCTGAGCCGGACCACCATCGACTCCAGCAGCACGCTGTCCAGACCGAGCACCTCGATCGGGCCCCACAACAGCTCGTTCCAGGGCTCGTCCTTGCTCATCCGCTCGGCCGCCTGGCCGAGGGTCGACTTCACCCGGTCCAGGTCCTCGCTCGCGCGGACGGTCACGTCCACCCCGGCCGTCGCCCAGCCCTGCGAGAGGTTGCCGACGCGCTTGACCTCGCCGTTGCGGACGTACCAGATCTCGCCGCTGTCGCCGCGCAGCTTCGTCACGCGCAGGCCGACCTCGATCACCTCTCCGGAGGCCACACCCGCGTCGATGACATCGCCGACGCCGTACTGGTCCTCGAGGATCATGAACACGCCGGACAGGAAGTCCGTCACCAGGTTGCGCGCGCCGAAACCGATCGCCACACCCGCGACACCGGCGGAGGCGAGCAGCGGCGCCAGATTGATCTGGAAGGACGACAGGACCATCAGCGCCGCCGTGCCCAGGATGAGGAACGACGCCACCGAGCGCAGCACCGAGCCGATCGCCTGCGAGCGCTGCCTGCGGCGCTCCACGTTGACCAGTAGACCGCCGAACGCCGTGCCGTCCACCGCCTCGGCGGTACGGCCCATGCGCTCGATCAGCTTGGTGATCGCGCGCCGCACCACCACTCTCAGCACCGCGGCGATCACCAGGATCAGCACGACCCTGAGGCCGATCGCGAGCCACGTGGACCAGTTCTGCTCGACCCAGCTCGCGGCGTTCGTCGCGCTCTCCTGGGCGTCCTGGAGCGTGGGCACCGCCGGAGCCGTCGTCTGCGAGGGGGACGGGGACGGCGTGGCGCCGATGGCCGATAGGGCGGGCAGGGACACGACAGGGACCTCCAAATGCTGTGCAGTCCGCCCCCGGAGCCCGTGCGCGAGATCACGGAAAGGTCACCGAAGGGCAGGAGCACCACACTAACGGTGCATCGTGTGGGGATTCGGCCCATGTGCCGGGGAGAGACGGTGCTCACCCGGGAAAGTAACGGTGCCCACCCGGGGAAGTAAGGGGGCGCACGACGGGGGATGCTCCCGGTGTGGTCGAAAACACTCCCAGCCCGTTACCGGGAGATGGTGGCGCTTCCACCAGGCATGAGGGGAGACTGGCTGCAGATCGCTCCGGCGCGAGCCACGCGCCGCCGGCGTACAAGGAGGCATCCGTGCCGCACGTCCTGGTCCTCAACGCGTCGTACGAGCCACTCGGCGTCGTACCGCTCCGCCGCGCGCTCGTCCTCGTCCTCGAGAACAAGGCCGTATGCCTCGAGGAGTCCGGCGCCTATATGCACAGCGCAACCGTTACTGTCCCCGCACCCAGCGTGGTCCGGCTGAAGCGATTCGTGCGGGTTCCCTACCGGGGGCCCGTTCCTCTTACCCGTCGTGCGCTCTTCGCCCGCGACGGCGGCCGGTGCATGTACTGCGGTGGCGTCGCAACCAGCGTCGACCACGTCATTCCGCGCAGCCGCGGTGGTCAGCACGTCTGGGACAACGTGGTGGCGTCCTGTCGCCGCTGCAACCATGTCAAGGCCGACCGGCATCTCTTCGAGATCGGCTGGCGGCTCCGTCACAAACCGGCTCCACCCACCGGCCTGGCCTGGCGCATCATCGGCACCGGGCATAGGGACCCGCGCTGGCTGCCCTATCTGCAGCCGTTCGGCGCGGACGACGCCTTGGCCCGGATCGACGGCATTTCCGCCTGACGGTCCGGGCTTCTGCGTTTCCCGGGGCGAGCGGCACCGCCGCTCGCCCCGGACAACCGGCGGCCGGCCGCACCTCGCAGGCCACCCGACGCCGTCGCTTGGGCCCCGGGAGTCCCCGGTGCTCCCGGGGCCGGACGCGCTCTTCGGGGGCCGGTGCGGTGTCAGGCGTGCCGCAGCTCGGCCGGGCCGAGGGAGCGGCGCAGCAGGGGCAGGGACGTCGCCGCCGCCAGCAGGCAGGCCGCGTAGACCACGAACGGGACCAGCAGCGGGAGCAGCGGCACCGACGTGCCGCCCGTGTCGGCCAGGAGCGCGTACCAGACGGCGATGCCCATGCCCCCGAGGCCCGCCAGGGCCACCGAGGGCGCGAGCGGCAGGGCGGTCTCCAGGAGCAGCGCCCGGGCCAGTACGGCGGCCGGCACGCCGGCGGCGGCCTGCGCGGCGAGCCCCCGGCGGCGGGTGGCCAGCGACTCGGCCGTGCCCACGGCCAGACCGGAGAGCGCGATCACCAGGGCGAGCAGCAGCGCGGCCCCGGTCAGCTCGATGCCGGTGGTGTAGAAGGAGACGTCCATGGCCAGCGACCGCGCGCCGCGCAGCCGCAGGGTGTCCAGCAGCACCTGCCGTACGCCCGTGAAGCCGGTCCCGACGATGGTCACCAGCAGGACGGCCGCGTGGGCGCGGGCGGCGGCCCAGGGGTCCTCGCGCAGCCGTTCGGCCGCGATCAGCACCGCCGGGTCGCCGGTCCGCTCCGCGAGCCGCCGGCCGACGCGCCGGGAGGAGACACCGCTCAGCCAGACGACGCCCGCCCCCGTACCGATCACCACGGACAGCACCAGCGGCGGGGCCGTGTCGAAACCGCCGAAGGGGGACGGCGCCACAAGGATCCCGGCGATCAGGAGACCCGAGGCCGCGAGCGGGAGGAGCGGTCCGGGGCCCCGTCCGGCGCGCGGGCGCACCCGGCGCACCCGGCCCAGCGGCTCCGCGACCACCCGCCGCAGCGCCACCACGCTCACCAGCGCGCCCAGTACCGGCACGGCCGTGGCGACCAGGGCGCACGCCACCCACAGCAGGGCCGGCGCGTGCGGCCACAGCCGCAGCAGGAGCGGTACGGCCAGGACCGTGGCGGCGGCCGAGCCGGCCAGAGCGGCGAGGCCCGCCTCCAGCGCGGCGATCCGCCGCACCTGGCCGGGCGCGGCCCCGGCCAGCCGCAGCCGGGCCAGCCGCCGGTCACGGTGCACGGCGCCGATCCGGGCGCACTGCGCGAGGAACCCCAGCACGGGCACGAGCAGCAGGAGCAGGGTGAGGACGATGCCCGCGCGCTCGCCCGGCTGGTTCAGCAGTCCGTCCGCCAGCGCTATCCGGTGCTGCCCCCGCAGCGCGGCCACCGCGGCGGCGGCCAGCCCCAGCCCCGTGGCGAGCCCGGCGCCCAGCGCGGTCAGCAGCACCCGCCACCCCTCGCGCCGGTCGGAACCGCGGGTCAGCAGCCAGGCCAGGCGCAGCTCGCCGCTCATCGCGCCACCTCCGCGGCCTCGGCCGCCACGACGCCGTCCCGCAGCGTCACCTCACGGTCCGCGTACGCCGCCACCTGGGCGTCGTGCGTGATCAGCAGCACGGCCGTGTCCGAGGTGCGGGCCGTGTGCGCGAGCGCGGTCATCACCTGCTCCCCGGCCAGCGAGTCCAGGGCACCGGTGGGCTCGTCCGCGAAGACCACCTTCGGTCCGGTCACGAGGGCCCGCGCGAGAGCCACGCACTGGGCCTGCCCTCCGCTCATCTCGCCGGGCCGCAGATCCTGCTGCCCGAGCACACCGAACCGCTCCAGCCAGGCACCGGCCCGCTCCCGCGCTTCCCGGCGCGCCGTGCCCGCGATCAGCAGCGGCAGCGCCACGTTGTCGACCGCGGTCAGCTCGGGGATGAGCTGCCCGAACTGGAACACCACCCCGAACTCCGTCCGCCGCAGCTCGCTCAGCCGGGTCTCCGCAAGCTCGTCGAGGCGCCGGCCCGCGTACTCGACCGTGCCCGAGTCGGGGCGGACGATCCCCGCGAGACAGTGCAGCAGCGTGGACTTGCCGCTGCCGCTCGCGCCGGTCACGGCGAGGATCTCGCCCGCGTGCAGCTCGAGGGAGGCGCCGCGCAGCGCCGGGGTGGAGCCGTACGCCTTGCGCAGTTGACGGCCGGTCAGGAGGGGTGGGGTCATGCGGTGTCGACCTCCGCGGTCAAGGGGGTGAGCCGGGCCGCCGTGGTGGTCATCCAGCGGAGGTCGGCGTCGAGGTGGTTGAGGGCGTAGTCGGCCGAGAGCACGGTCGCGAGGTCGGCGCCCGGCGCGGTCTTCACCGCGGTCAGCTCCCGCATCCGCGCCTTGTGCGCGGCGCGTTGCGCCGTGAGATACCCGGCCGGGTCCGCCGAGGCGAGGATCGCCACGACGACCTTGGCGAAGATCTCGTTCGTGACGAACGGCGCGGGGGGAGCGATCTCCCCCGCCCAGCGGGCCAGTTCGCGTGCGCCGGCGTCCGTGGAGCGGTACAGCGTGCGCTCCGGGCCGCCGTCGGAACCGGTTCCCTCGACCTCGGCCAAGCCGTCGCGGACCAGGCGCTGCAGGGTCGTGTAGACCTGCCCGTACGCCAGCGGCCGCGCCTGCGGGAACCGCTCGTCGTGCCGCCGCTTGAGGTCGTAGCCATGGCTCGGCCCCGCGGCGAGCAGCCCCAGCAGGATGTGACGGGTGCTCATGGGGATCAGTATGCACTCGATACATGTACTGAGTGAATAGTGGCGTGAGGGCATTCCGGCCCGAGGAGCGTGCGCGGACCCCGGACAACCGGGTACGGTCTGTGACGAAACGCATGATGTCCGTCCTCGTACGTCTGCGGGCGCGTCCGCTGGGTAGCCAGTTCTCACCCGCATCCGTCGTACGACGACAAGGAGGCCCCCCCGTGGCCGTACCGGTCCACCCGTCGCTTCCGGCTCTGTCCCCCCGCGACGTCGAACGCGACGACCCCGGCGTCCCGCTGTGCGCCCTCAGCGCGGAGGTCGCCTCCGCCGAGGCGCCGCTCACCAGCGAACCGCCGCTGCCCGACGCCGAACCGCTCACCAGCGAACCCCCGCTCGCCGACGCCACGCCGCTGACCAGCGAGCCCTCGGCCGCCGGTGCGGACCCCACGAGGTTCTAGATGCCGCCGGCCGACCCCGCGCGCGACGGGACGCCGCTGGCCCGGCTCGCCGCGCTGCACGGCGTCGCCACCTCCTACCGGCCCGCCCCGGACCGTACGGCCCGGGCGTCGGACACCGCGGTCATCGCCGCCCTCGCGGCGCTCGGCGTCGACGCGAGCACCCCGGACGCCGTACGCCACGCCCTCGCCGCCCGCGAGAGCGAACTGTGCGAGCGGCTGCTGCCGCCGACCGTGGTCGGCTGGGGCGGACGCCCGCCCGCCGCCCTCGCCGGACTCCCGGAGGGCACCCGTCTGAGGATCGAGACCGAGCAGGGGGAGAGCCGCGACGCGGCCGGCCACCTCCCGCCCGGCGTCCACGCCCTGCGGGTGACCACACCCGACGGACGCACCGCCGAGGCCCATCTCGTCGCCGCGCCCGACCGGCTGCCCGCACCGCCCGGCCGCTCCCACGGACTGCTCGTCCAGCTCTACTCCCTGCTCTCCCGCCGCTCCTGGGGCATGGGCGACCTCGGCGACCTCACCGAACTGACCGCATGGGCGGGCCGGACACTCGGCGCCGGATTCGTCCAGGTCAACCCGTTGCACGCGGCCGTGCCCGGCCCGCCCACGGACCCCTCCCCCTACCGCCCCTCCTCGCGCCGCTACCCGGACCCCGTGCATCTGCGTGTCGAGGACGTCCCCGAATTCCCCTACGTCGAGGACCGGACCCGGGTGCGGGCGCTGCTGGAGCGGGCCGCGCGGCTGCGGGAGTCCGTCCTCGACAAGGGCGCGCTGATCGACCGCGACGCCGTGTGGGACCTCAAGCGCGAGGCCCTCGCACTCGTGCACGCCGTGCCCCTGGGACCCGGACGGCGGGCCGCGTACGCCGACTTCCTCGCCGAGGAGGGCGAGGCGCTGGAGGACTACGCCACCTGGTGCGCGCTCGCCGAGGTGCACGGCTCCGACCGGCAGGCCTGGCCCGCCCGGCTGCGCGATCCGCGCTCACCGGAGACCGCCCGCGCCCGCGCCGAGCTGATGGACCGCGTCGACTTCCACACCTGGCTCGTCTGGCTGACCGACGCCCAGCTCGCCACCGCCCAGCGCACCGCGCGCGACGCCGGGATGGCCGTGGGACTGATCCACGACCTCGCCGTCGGCGTGCACCCGGGCGGCGCCGACGCCTGGGCGCAGCAGGACCACCTCGCGGCCGGCATCTCGGTGGGCGCCCCGCCGGACGCCTTCAACCCGCGCGGCCAGGACTGGGGTCTGCCGCCCTGGCGCCCCGACCGTCTCGCCGCCTTCGGGTACGCCCCCTACCGCCGGCTTCTGCGCGCCCTCCTCCGGCACGCGGGCGCCCTGCGCATCGACCATGTCATGGGCCTGTTCCGGCTGTGGTGGGTGCCGCAGGGACAGCCGCCCACGGAGGGGACCTACGTCCGCTACGACGCCGAGGCCATGCTCGCCGTCCTGGTCCTGGAGGCGGCGCGCGCCGGGGCGCTGGTCATCGGGGAGGATCTCGGGACGGTGGAGCCGGGCGTGCGGGAGGCGCTGCACGAGCGCGGGGTGCTCGGCACCTCCGTCCTGTGGTTCGAACGGGACTGGGAGGGCACCGGGCAGCCGCTGCCGCCCGAACGCTGGCGGGCGGACTGCCTGGCCACCGCCACCACCCACGACCTGCCGCCGACCGCCGCCCGGCTCACCGGCGAACACGTGGAACTGCGCGACCGGCTCGGTCTGCTGACCCGCCCGCTGGACCAGGAACGCGCCGCGGCGAGTGCCGACGCCCGCGCATGGCTCGCCCTGCTGACCCGGCTCGGGCTGCTGACGGGGGCGAGCGGCGGGGGCCCCACGGCCTCGGAGGAACTCGAGATCCAGGCCGTCTACCGGTTCCTGCTGCGCACACCCGCCCGGCTGATCGGGGTCTGGCTGCCGGACGCGGTGGGCGACCGCCGTCCGCAGAACCTGCCGGGCACCTGGGACGAGTACCCCAACTGGCGCCTGCCGACGGCGGACGCCGAGGGGCGCCCGATGACCCTGGAGGAACTGGCGGCCTCACCGCGGCTGCACGCGCTGATGGACGTGGTGCGGCAGGGGGGCACCGCACGGGGCGGGGCCGGCACCGGCGCGCACGGCGACCTGGGACCGGCGGGGCGGGCAGGGGCCGAGGACGGGGCACGGGGGTGATGGACGGGCAGACGGTGCCTGCCGGTGCACAAGCCGACCCCCGGGCGCGCGGCCGGTTCGGGGGTTCGCTACTTTTGCACCGTGGACAAGAAGAACGCCTTGCGCGCCGGCGCCCTGGCCGCCGGTACGACGCTGATGATGCTGCTCATGTCGTCCCCCGCGCTCGCGGTGACGCGCGACGACGGCGATGACCCCGGCAAGGGCCTGAGCGTGGCCGAAACGCTGGGGCTGTTCGTCGCGACGCCGATCGTGCTGTTCTTGATCATCGCGGGCCTGGTCATGGTCACCGACAAGACCCGCAAGCAGGCGAAGCAGGGCTGAGGTCCGCCGGGCCGCCGCGGGGTCCCGTCCCGGGGTCCGTCGGCCGTCCGGCCTTTTCACACGTCTCGTCGAGGGAGTCCGCGCGCCGCTGCGCGGGCTCCCTCGACGTGTTAGAAGTGGGGCATCGGGCACCGACCGGTCCGGTACGGACACGCCCTCGTCGGCCCGCGGAGGCCGGCCGACGCTCGTCGGCCGACGACCGCGGGCACCAGGAGGTCGCCATGGCAGGCACGACCCGCACCACCGCTTCCGGCGACGGCACCCCCACCGGTGTCATCGTCGTCGGCGCCGGTCCCACCGGCCTCCTCCTCGCGGGTGACCTCGCCGCCGACGGCGTCCCCGTCACCCTGGTCGAGAAGCGGCCCCACAAGATCAGCAACCTCTCCCGGGCGTTCGGCGTGCACGCCCGCACCCTGGAGCAGCTCGACGCCCGCGGCCTCGCCGACGAACTGGAGGCGCGCGGAGAGGTCCTCTCCGCGTTCCGGCTCTTCAGCGGTCTGACCATCCGGCTCGACCGCCTCCCCTCCCGCTTCAACCACGTCCTCGTCCTCCCGCAGTACGAGGTGGAGAAGGTGCTCGAGCGGCGCGCGGCGGAGGCCGGGGTGCGGTTCGTGTACGACACCGAGGCCGTCGGACTGGCCCAGGACGCCGACGGGGTGACCGTCCGGGTCCGCGGGGCCGGGGGCGAGCCCGGGGAGATGCGCGCCGCGTACGCCGTCGGCACCGACGGCCTGCACAGTGCCGTCCGCCGGGCGATCGGCCTGCCCTTTCCCGGCCGGTCCGAGATCCGGTCCCTCGTCCTCGCGGACGTCCTGCTCGACGAGAAGCCCGAGCAGGTGATCACCGCCAACGCCGTCGGCGAGGCCTTCGCCTTCATCGTGCCCTTCGGCGACGGCTACTACCGGGTCATCGGCTGGCTCCGCGGCCACAACGTCCCCGACACCGCGCCGCTCGGTCTCGACGAGGTCCGGGAGATCGTCCGTGTCGCGCTCGGCCACGACTACGGCATGCGCGACGCCCGCTGGATGTCCCGCTTCCACAGCGACGAGCGGCAGGCGCCCGTCTACCGCGTCGGCCGTGTGCTGCTCGCCGGGGACGCCGCGCACGTCCACAGCCCGGCCGGCGGCCAGGGCATGAACACCGGCCTCCAGGACGCCGCGAACCTCTCCTGGAAGCTCGCCGCCGTCCTGCGCGGCCACGCCGGCCCTGCCCTCCTCGACACCTACCAGTCCGAGCGCCACCCGGTGGGCAGGTCCGTGCTGCGCAGCAGCGGCGGGCTCATCCGGATGGCGATGGCCCGGCACCCCTGGACCCTGGCCCTGCGCGCCGTGCTGGTCGGCTTCTTGAACCACGTCGGCCCGGTGCGGCGGCGCGCGGTCGGTCAGGTCACCGGCATCGGATACCGCTATGCCGCCCCGCGCGGCGCCCATCCGCTGACCGGCAGGCGCGCCCCGGACATCGCGCTGACCACCGGACGGCTCTACGAGGCCCTGCGCGGCGGCCGGTTCGTGCTGATCACCCCGGACGGCGTCGAGGCGGACGGCAGGCAGGACCGGCTCACGGTGGAGCACTGGGCGAGCGGACGCCGTACGGCCGTGCTCGTGCGGCCCGACGGATACATCGCCTGGGCGGCCGAGGCGCCCGACGCCGAGCGGATCGAGGAGGCGCTGGTCAGCTGGACGGGCCCGAGCTGACGGTACCGGTGAGCAACTGACGCAGCAGGTCGGCCAGTTGGCCGGCCTGCTGGGCGTTCAGGGGGTCCAGGGCCGCCGTCTGGACGGCCAGGCCCGCGCCCACCGCCTCGTCGATCAGCCGGAGCCCCTCCTCCGTGAGCGTCACCCGCAGGCCGCGCCGGTCGTGCGGGTCGGGGGAGCGGCGCAGCAGCCCGGCCGCTTCCAGCTTGTCCAGGCGGCCGGTCATCCCGCCGGTGGTGAGCATCAGGGTGGCCGACAACTGGCGCGGCGAGAGCGTGTAGGGCTCGCCGGAGCGGCGCAGGGCCGCCAGGACGTCGAACTCCCCGCGGGAGATGCCGTAGCGGGCGTACGCCTTCTCCATCCGGTCGCCCATCGCCCGCGACAGCCGGAAGATCCGCCCGAAGACCTCCATCGCGGCGGTGTCGAGATCCGGCCGCACGGCCGCCCACTGACCGATGATCGCGTCGACGGGGTCCTCGGGGGTCTGGTTCATGCGGAGAGTATCCGCCTCGCCCGGGTCGCTCGCAAGAAAGCGGATCGGCGTTAAGTCAGTCATGACAGAGTGGCTTGACGCTGATTAGCTTAGAGCTAAGCTAATCAGTGTTGAGTCAAGTGATGCCGAGTCGGCCCACCGGGGCCGCACCAGAAGGGGGACTCATGAAGCGGTACGCCACGGTCCTGCTCACCGCCCTCGCGCCCGTCTCCTGGGGCACGACCTACGCCGTCACCACCGAGTTCCTGCCGGACGGGCGCCCGCTGTTCACCGGCCTGATGCGCGCGCTGCCCGCCGGACTGCTGCTGCTCGCGCTCGGGCGGGTCCTGCCGCGCGGCGCCTGGTGGTGGAAGGCGGCGGTGCTGGGCGCGCTCAACATCGGCGCCTTCTTCCCGCTGCTGTTCCTGTCCGCGTACCGATTGCCCGGCGGGATGGCGGCCGTCGTCGGATCGGTCGGGCCGCTGCTGGTGGCCGGGCTCTCGGCGCCGCTGCTCGGGGAGCGGCCGACCGTGCGCACGCTGCTGACGGGCGCCGCCGCGGCCCTCGGGGTCAGCCTCGTCGTCCTGAAGGCGGCCGGCGCGCTCGACGCGGTCGGGGTGCTCGCGGCGCTCGCCGCCACCGCCTCCATGTCCGCCGGTACCGTGCTCACCAAGCGCTGGGGCCGCCCGGACGGCGTCGGCCCGCTCGCCCTCACCGGCTGGCAGCTGACCGCGGGCGGGCTGCTGATCGCACCGATCGCGCTGCTCGCCGAGGGGGCACCGCCCGCCCTCGACGGGCCGGCCCTCGGCGGCTACCTCTACCTCGCGCTCGCGAACACCGCGGTGGCGTACTGGCTGTGGTTCCGGGGCATCGGACGCCTCACCGCCACCCAGGTCACCTTCCTCGGCCCGCTGTCCCCGCTGACCGCCGCCGCCCTGGGCTGGGCGGCCCTCGGCCAGGCCCTCACCCCTGACCAGCTCGCGGGCATGGCCCTGGCGTTCGGGGCGACGGTCCTCGGCCAGCTCGGGCCGCGCGCGAGGGCCACCGGCCCGCGTCGCCCGGAAGAGGGGCGCGCCACGGACGGCAGCAGCCCCCGCGGACGCCGGCTGAGCCCGTACGAGAGCGACCGGGCACGTCAAGCCCGCTGAGCCCGTACGAGTGCGATCGGGCACGTCAAGCCCACTGAGAGCCCGTACCGGCGCGACCGGGCACGGCAGAGGGCGCCCGGCACACGCCGGACGCCCTCACCCGGGGACGACGGGGCGGCAGCCGCTACGCCCGGCCGGCGGCCGCGTCCGCGGCCTGGGCCCTGAGCGCCCGCTCGACGCCCGCGCGCGACTCCATGCTCAGACGGCGCAGCGCCGGGGGCGGCTCGGCGGCGGCCAGCCAGGCGTCGGTCTTCGCCAGCGTCTCCTCGGACACCTGGACCGACGGGTAGAACCCGACCACGATCTGCTGGGCGATCTCGTGCGAGCGGGAGTCCCAGATGTCCTTGACCACCTCGAAGTACCGGTCCGTGTACGGGGCGAGCAGGTCGCGCTGGTCCGTCTGGACGAAGCCCCCGATCACCGCCTCCTGCACGGCGTTGGGCAGCTTGTCGGACTCGACGACCGACGCCCACGCCTCCGCCTTGGCCTCGGCGGTCGGACGGGCGGCCCGGGCGGTGGCCGCGTGCCGCTCACCCGCCGCCGTCTTGTCCCGCGCCAGCTCGCCCGCGATCTCCGGCTCGTCGAAACGGCCCACGGCCGCGAGCCGCTCCACGAACGCCCAGCGCAGCTCGGTGTCGACGACCAGTCCCTCGACCGTCTGCGAACCGTCCAGCAACGCCTCCAGCAGGTCCAGCTGCTCCGGCGTACGGGCGGTCGCCGCGAAGGCGCGCGCCCACGCGAGCTGGTGGTCGCTGCCCGGCTCGGCGGACCGCAGATGGGCCAGGGTCGCGTCCGTCCACCGGGTCAGCAGCGCCTCGCGCGCGGACGGGTCGGCGTACAGGTCGATCGCCAGCTTCACCTGGCGGTGCAGCGACTGCACCACGCCGATGTCCGACTCCTTGGCGATACCGGACAGCACCAGCGAGAGGTAGTCACGGGCCGCCAGCTCCGCGTCCCGCGTCATGTCCCAGGCCGAGGCCCAGCACAGGGCGCGCGGCAGCGACGAGTCGAAGTCGCCCAGGTGCTCGGTGACGAAGGCGAGCGACGTCTCGTCCAGCCGGACCTTGGCGTACGACAGGTCGTCGTCGTTGAGCAGGATCACGTCCGGGCGGCGCCGGCCGGCGAGCTGCGGTACGGCGGTCAGCTCGCCGTCCACGTCCAGCTCGATCCGGCCGTCCGCGGCGCGCAGCAGCTTGCCGCTGCCGGCGTCGAGGTCGTACAGGCCGACGGCGATGCGGTGCGGACGCAGGGTCGGCTCGCCCTTGGCGCCGGCCGGGAGCGCCGGGGCCTCCTGGCGGATGGCGAAGGAGGTGATGACCCCGTCCGCGTCCGTCTCGATCTCGGGACGGAGGACGTTGATGCCCGCCGTCTCCAGCCACTTCCGCGACCAGGTCTTCAGGTCCCGCCCGGAGGTCTCCTCCAGGGCGCCCAGCAGATCGGACAGGCGCGTGTTGCCGTACGCGTGCTGCTTGAAATAGGCCTGCACGCCCGTGAAGAACGCGTCCATGCCGACGTAGGCGACGAGCTGCTTGAGGACCGACGCGCCCTTGGCGTACGTGATGCCGTCGAAGTTGACGAGGACGTCGTCCAGGTCGTTGATCTCGGCCATGATCGGGTGGGTGGACGGAAGCTGGTCCTGCCGGTACGCCCAGGTCTTCATGGAGTTCGCGAACGTCGTCCAGGAGTGCGGCCAGCGGCTCTGCGGGTGGTACGCCATGCAGGCGGCCTCGGCGTAGGTGGCGAACGACTCGTTCAGCCACAGGTCGTTCCACCACTCCATGGTCACGAGGTCGCCGAACCACATATGGGCCAGCTCGTGCAGGATCGTGGCGGCCCGGGACTCGTACGCCGCGTCCGTCACCTTCGAACGGAACACGTACTGGTCGCGGAAGGTGACCGCGCCCGCGTTCTCCATCGCGCCCGCGTTGAACTCCGGCACGAAGAGCTGGTCGTACTTCTGGAACGGGTACGCGTAGTCGAACTTCTCCTGGAACCAGTCGAAGCCCTGACGGGTCACCTCGAAGATCGCGTCGGAGTCCAGGAACTCGGCGAGGGACGGGCGGCAGTAGATGCCGAGCGGGACGGTCCGCCCGTCCTTCTCGTAGACGCTGTGCACGGAGTGGTACGGGCCCACGATCAGCGCGGTGATGTACGTCGAGATCCGCGGCGTCGCCTCGAAGACCCAGACGTCGTCCTTGGGCTCCGGGGTGGGCGAGTTGGAGATGACGGTCCAGCCGGTGGGCGCCTTCACGGTGAACTGGAAGGTGGCCTTGAGGTCGGGCTGCTCGAACGAGGCGAACACGCGCCGCGCGTCGGGCACCTCGAACTGGGTGTAGAGGTAGGCCTGCTCGTCGACGGGGTCGACGAAACGGTGCAGGCCCTCACCGGTGTTGGTGTAGGCGCAGTCGGCGACCACGCGCAGGACGTTGCGGCCGTGAAGGAGGCCGGGCAGGGCGATCCTCGAGTCCTTGAAGACCTCGGCCGGGTCCAGGGCGTCGCCGTTGAGGGTCACCTCGTGGACCGTCGGGGCCACCAGGTCGATGAACGACTCCGCGTCGTTCTCCTCGGAGTCGAAGCGCACGGTGGTCACGGACCGGTAGGTGCCGCCCTCGCCCTGCGCGCCGGAGAGGTCGAGATCGATCTCGTACGAGTCAACGGTGAGCAGCTTCGCCCGCTGCTGCGCCTCTTCGCGAGTCAGGTTTGTGCCAGGCACGCGGTCATCTCCTCGTTATGTGTGGGTTGCGCCATCCTTCCACGTCACCACGGTGTTGGGCGATGACACGGGGCGGGCGCCACGGGCACCACGGGGAGCCGACCGGCCGTGGACCGCGGGGCCGGGGACGGCGAGGGGCGCGCACCGGCGGCGGTGCGCGCCCCTCGCGGCAGGAAAGCCGTCTACTCGCTCAGCTCCGCCGCCACCAGCTCCGCGATCTGCACGGCGTTCAGCGCCGCGCCCTTGCGGAGGTTGTCGTTGGAGATGAACAGCGCCAGGCCGTTGTCCACCGTCTCGTCGCCGCGGATGCGGCCCACGTACGACGGGTCCTGGCCTGCCGCCTGCAGCGGGGTCGGGATGTCGGAGAGGGCCACGCCCGGCGCGCCGGCCAGCAGCTCGGTGGCGCGCTCCACCGGCAGCGGACGCGCGAAGCGGGCGTTGACCTGGAGGGAGTGACCGGTGAAGACCGGGACGCGGACGCAGGTGCCGGAGACCTTCAGCCCGGGGATCTCCAGGATCTTGCGGGACTCGTTGCGGAGCTTGTGCTCCTCGTCCGTCTCGTTCAGGCCGTCGTCGACGAGGTTGCCGGCGAGGGGCACCACGTTGAAGGCGATCGGGCGCCGGTAGACGTGCGGCTCGGGGAAGTCGACCGCCTGGCCGTCATGGGTCAGCCTGTCGGCGTCGGCGACCACCTTCTGGGCCTGGCCGTGCAGCTCCTCGACGCCCGCGAGGCCCGAACCGGACACGGCCTGGTAGGTGGCGACGACGAGTGCCTGAAGGCCCGCCTCCTCGTGCAGCGGCTTCAGCACCGGCATCGCGGCCATCGTCGTGCAGTTCGGGTTGGCGATGATGCCCTTCGGGCGGTTCGCCACCGCGTGCGGGTTGACCTCGGAGACGACCAGCGGCACGTCCGGGTCCATACGCCAGGCAGAGGAGTTGTCGATCACGACGGCGCCCTGTGCGGCGACCTTCCCGGCCAGCGCCTTCGAGGTCGCGCCGCCCGCGGAGAACAGCACGATGTCCAGGCCGCTGTAGTCGGCCGTCGCCGCGTCCTCCACGGTCACGCCGTCGAGCACCGTCCCCGCGGAGCGGGCCGACGCGAACAGGCGCAGCTGCGTGACCGGGAAGTTCCGCTCCGTGAGGATCCTGCGCATGACCGTGCCGACCTGACCGGTGGCTCCGACGATTCCTACCTTCACGGCGACTCCTTGCGTGCGTGATCTTCGTCCGTACGACGCCTGCCGCGCAGGCGTACAGCGCTTGCTGTCCTGTGTCCGCACGACGGCGTACGGCGGGGTCCGGCGGACCCGTGGGCGTGGGGTCCGGTGACCCATCATGCGTATCACCCGGACCGGATGCCCACTCCTTTGCCCGAGGGGTGGGATGGCATGCCTCACGTCTCGGACCGGGCGGGAGGACCCCCTCGATGCCGCACTGGTACACAGGGTACGTGCTGTGCCGGCGCTCGGCGGTGTACCGCAGTCCGAGCTTCAGGACGGGTGCAGCAGGTCAGGCTGCGGCTCCTGGAACGGACGGCGGTGCGGGTTGGGGACCAGGGCGGCGGCGACCAGGCCCGGGATCATCACCAGGAACACGATGAAGATCTTCGGGAACGCGGCGATCAGCGGGGTGCGCTGGGC
>NZ_JBSFXK010000051.1:0-53728 GCF_053595355.1 Streptomyces sp. NPDC002513
GCGAACACCACGGCAAAAAGCACCACGACGAGGACGGCGACGCCCGGGAGGAGTCCCAGGGCGGGCCCGAGGCCGACAGCGACGCCCCGGCCCTGAGCGGCGCCGAGGACAACGAGTCCGAGCGCGCCGAACACGGCGAGCACGGCGAGCACGGCGCCCGCGAGCACCAGGAGGCCGAGAAGGCGCCCACCGGCGGCGTCAAGGCCGGCGGCGGGTTCCTGGCCCTGACCAGGGACCACCAAGGCGACAAGCACGAAGGCAAGCACGAGGGCAAGCACGACGAGAAGAGCGAGGACGCCCAGGGCGGACCCCAGGAAGACGAGCAGGGTGGCGGCCCCCAGGAGGACCCGCAGGCCGGCGGACCCCAGGAAGACCCGCAGGCCGGCGGACCCGAGGAGGACCCGCAGGCCGCCGGCGACGCCGCCACCGGTGGCTCCGAGGGCAGCGAGTCCGACCACGCCGAACACGGCGCCCGCGAGCACCAGGAGGCCAAGAAGGCGCCCACGGGCGGTGTCCACGCCGGCGGCGGTGCCCTCACCCAGGGCACCAGCGGCAGCGGTCTGGCCGCAGGATCGATCCTGCTGCTCGGCGGCCTCGGGGCGGGCGCCTACATGCTGCGCCGCCGCAACGCCTCCGGCACGACGGGAGCCTGACCGGCTCACCGCTCACCGGCAGCCGTACGGCCGCGGCCGCTGTCGCCCCACGACGAGCGACAGCGGCCGCGGCCTCCGCATGCCGGGTGGTGGCCCGTACAGGTTCGTCAGCGTCGCCGATCAGTACAGCCGCCGGACGGCCCCGTTTCGGTTCGGTTCACCGGGCGCGGTCTGGTGCCCAACGCAGGGTCATGTCGGGGAGTTTTTCCATGTTCCCCCGGCCGTCGCTGGTGGCGAGGACGCGGAAGCCGTGGTGCTCGTAGAACGCGCGAGCCTCGGTGTTCTGCTGAAAGACATGCAGGGACACCCCGTCGGGACTGTGCCGTCTGACCTCGTCGAGCAGCACCGTGCCGATGCCCCGTCGGCGTACGTCCGGCCGGAGATAGAGATGCTCGAGCATGTCGCCCTCAAGGGCGGCATAGCCGACGATCTCCATCTCCCGCACGGCCACCCACACCCGGCACGTCTTCAGAACCACGTCCTCGATCCATCGGGTGACCTGCTGGTGATCGCGTCTCTGCGGAGGCAGATACGGCATGGCCGCCGCACGAGAGGTCATGTGCACGCGTGCGACCACCGCCGCGTCCGCGGCAGTCGCCAACCGGATCCCGTCGCTGTCCTCGTCACTCACGGTGGGGAATGTACAAGGCATCCAGCTCTCGATCGAGCGAAATTCGACGTCGCTCGACGTCGCTCGGCGTCCGGCCGGCGCGCACGGCGAGCGGTCGGGCGACGGGCGTTCGCTCCAGCCCACGCACACCACTGTGACGTGCGGACTCGGCGCGCCGCCGTCCCGTATGGCCACAGCGACGACTTGAGGGGAGCCACGACGCATCGCACCGCTCCCGGTTTCGGTGGAGTCCGGCGATGGCGGCGGCAGGGAGCGTGAGTGCGTCGTCGAGGTCCACGCGTGCCGGGTACCGGTGAAGTGCTGCCGGTGGGTCGCGGTAGGGATAGCGTTGCGTACGCTGATGATCGATCGTCACGCTTCCCGGCGAGGAGAGGAGTTCCACGGTGGTCGATGAGCCGATTCTGGTGCTTGCGGCAACGGGCGGGCAGGGCAGGGCTGTGACCGACGCCCTGTTGGCCCGCGGGACACGGGTCCGAGCGCTGGTGCGGGACCCCGGCCGGCGGGCCGCACGCGACTTGGCCCACCAGGGCGTCGAGGTCGTGGCGGGCTCTCTGAACGATCCCGAGTCGCTTGCTGCGGCGATGACCGGGGTGGCGGGAGTGTTCGCGTTCACCACTCCCTTCGAGGCCGGCGTGGAGGCCGAGGTGGCCCAGGGCCGGGCGATCCTGGCCGCCGCGCAGCAGGCGCGCGTACCGCATCTCGTGTTCAGCTCGGTGGCCGGAGCCGACCAGAACAGCGGGGTACCGCATTTCGAGAGCAAGGCGCGCATCGAAGCCGAGCTGACCTCGAGCGATCTGTCGTACACGATTCTGGGGCCGACGTATTTCTACGACAACGCCCTGGGCGAGGCGGAGCTCATCCTCGACGGGGTGATCGAACTGCCGTTGCCGCCCGATCGGCCCTTGCAGCAGCTCTCCCGGCCCGACCTCGGTGCGTTCGCGGCCGAGGTGCTGCTCAACCCCGGCGCGTACGTGGGGCAGCGTATCGAACTGGCCAGCGACGCGCCCACGCCCGTGGAGATGGCGGCCACGCTGAGCAAGGTGCTGGGACGCAGGGTCCGCTATGAGGAGGTGCCGCTGGCGGCGATCGGGAATCCGGACATGCACGCGATGTGGACGTTCCTGAACGGGCCGGGCTATCGCGTCGACGTCGCCGCTCTGCGCAACGCCCATCCGCAGATCCGCTGGACGAGCTTCGCCGACTGGGTCGAGGGCACGTTCGTCGGCGCCCGCTGACACCGCCGGGACGGGGGCTCGGTCCGGCCGCCCGGGCGGGTTCCGCGGCTGCGGCCCCGCCTGGCCTCGGCGGTATGCGCCAAGCGGCATTCCGCAGCATGCCGTGAAGGCCCGGCTGAACGCGGCGGCATCGCAGAAACCGGCGCGGATCGCGGCGACGCTCCAGTCGGCCGACAAGCGGGCGGTGCGGTCGGCTCGGCAGCGCTCCAGCCGCTGTTCGCGGATGAATCCCCCCACTGCCGTGCTGTCCTCCCGGAACAGATACGGCAAGGCGCGCAGCGCGATGTGGTGAGCGGCGGCCGGGGAGAGGGCCGGTGGAGGGGGGCGGACTCGGTCAGAGGGCGCGCAGGACTCCCACGACCTTGCCGAGGATCTTCGCCTGGCCGCCGGGGATCGGCTCGTACGCCCGGTTGCGGGGCATGAGCCACACCTGACCGTCCTGCCGACGCAGCTGTTTGACGGTGGCCTCGTCCTCAAGGAGGGCGGCGACGATGTCACCGTGGTCCGCGCTGTCCTGCCGACGGACCGTGACGACGTCACCGTCACAGATCGCCGCCTCGATCATGCTGTCCCCGGACACGGTCAGGGCGAACAGGTCGCCGTCGCCGACCAGTTGGCGCGGCAATGTGTAGACGTCCTCGACCATCTCCTGCGCGAGCAGAGGCGCGCCTGCGGCGATCCGGCCGACGAGCGGCACCTCCACCGCGGTGTTCGGGCCGCAGTCCAGGTCGGGGGCCCATGCGGAGCGTACGCGGTAGGCGCGCGGCCGGTTGGGATCGCGGTACAGGACTCCCTTGCGTTCCAGGGACATCAGCTGATGCGCGACGGAGGAGGTGCTCGCGAGGTGCACCGCCTGGCCGATCTCCCGCATCGACGGCGGGTAGCCCTGCCGCTTGACCGTGTCGGAGATGAACCGGACGATGTCCTGCTGACGGCCGGTCAGCCCACCCTCGACCGTCCGGACGCCGGGCGGCCGCCCTCGGCGTGCCGGCTCGCTGTTCTCCATTCCGGGTACCTCCGTACAAGATCTCGCAGAGCGCGACCTTATCCCGCCGACCCCGGCAAATGGAACACTCTTTCTCCTTCGGTCGCTTTTGTCCGCTTCACTCCTCGACAGCGTCGTCCGCGGCGGTCGGGAGGTCGTTGTGCCCCTCGCTCCAGTGGTTGACCCATCCGCACACCCCGCAGGCGTACCGGCCGTTCACCCCGGAAACCTCGCTGCCGCACTTGCGGCACTGCGTCTGGGTGATCTCCTGAGAGGCCAGGAACTCCACCGCCGGCACCGGGGGCTCGGGCACGGTCTGCTTCCGTTTCATGAGGCGGACCCTACCCGCGCGATGGCACCGCCCCTGACGCCCCCGGCGCCACCGTCGGACGGGCCCGCATCCGGCCCGACTCCGCACTCCCCCACGCGCGCGTACTGCCGCGCCGTGCCCCTCGCCGGGTACGGCGCCCGCAACCGGCAGGGGCTCACCGGGACGGCGGCATCCGAGTCGCCGTAGCCAGATGCTCCGTGCATGCTGGAAGCAGGTGGAGCGCCCCGCCCCGTCACAGGTGAGCAGGGACCCATACGGCGGCCGACTCACCGCGCCCCTGGAGTCGGCCGCCGTGTCATGGGCCTACGGCCCGGGTCGGCGCCGGCCTCAACGTGCCCCGCCTCACCGAAAAGCGTTTGCCGCCCGCCGCCGTCCGGCGATCGGATGACGCCCCATGAGTACAGAGCGGTTGCACCCGGGCCAGTACCCCGTCGACGACGACCTCGTACGGCGCCTGATCGCCGGGCAGTTCCCGCGGTGGGCGGGGCTGGCGGTGGAGCGGTTTCCGTCGGGGGGCACGGTCAACGCCATGTACCGGCTGGGCGACGGCATGGTCGTACGGCTGCCGCTGGTCGAGAGCGGAGTCCAGGACGTGTCGATGGAGCAGGAGTGGCTGCCCCGCCTCGCACCCCTGCTGCCCCGGCCCGTCCCTGAGGTGCTCGGGGCCGGGGAGCCCGGCGAGGGGTATCCGTGGCCGTGGTCGGTGTACCGGTGGCTGACGGGGCGGAATCCCGAGCCGGACACACTGGACGAGCCCGTACTGCTCGCCAAGGATCTGGCCGAGTTCGTGGCGGCGCTGCGGAGCGTCACTCTGCCGGGAGCGCCGAAGGCCTACCGCGGTGGGCCGGTCGCCTCGCTCGATACGGCGACCCGGGCGGCGATCGAGGAACTGCGCCGGATCCCGCAGGAGGGCGTCGACTGCGATGCCGCGGCCGCCGTATGGGAGGACGCGCTGGGGGCGCCGGGCTGGGACGAGCCGCCGGTGTGGCTGCACGCCGATCTGATGCCGGGCAATCTGCTCGTGGACGGTGGCAGGCTGACCTCGGTGATCGACTTCGGCTGCATGGGGGTGGGCGATCCGGCCTGCGATCTGTTCCCGGCGTGGAATCTGCTGCCGGCCAAGGCGCGGGAGGTCTTCCGTGACGCGCTCGGCGTGGACGACGCGACCTGGATCCGCGGCCGGGCACGGACGCTCTCGCAGGCGCTGATCGCGCTGCCGTACTACCGGAGGACGAACCAGGCGATGGCGCACAACGCCCGGCACGTGATCCGGACGGTGCTGGGCGAGGACTGAGGAGTACGTGACCGGTGCGGGGAGCGCGCCACACGGAACAACCCCACGTCGTCGATGCGGAAAGCCGGGGGAGAGAGCCGTGCGCCGCGGGGGTCAGTCGCCGGGGCGCTGGGAATCGACCATCAGCCGGAGCAGGTCCCGCAGGCCGCGCCGCTGGTCCCCGTCGAGGGCGGCCAGTGGATCGCTCGCGAAGCGGAGGCGGGCGCGGACGTCCTGGGCGGCGGCCAGGCCGGCCTCGGTGGCGGCGATGCGTTTGATCCGCCGGTCGGCCGGGTCGGGAACGCGTTCGACGAGGCCGCGGCTCTGGAGTCGGTCCACCATCCCGGTGAGGTTGGACGGGTCGGCGCCCACGCGCTCGGCGATCCTCCGCATGGGAAGCGGCTCGTCCAACGCCAGCAGCACCTTGACCTGCTGCGGTGTGAGGCCGTGGTGGGCCGAGGCGGTCTCGTACTCACGGCCGTAGCGGGCGGTGATCTTGGCGAAGAGGCTGACCACCTCTGCGGTGAGCGGGTCGGGGGCGTCCATGACCGCAGTCTAGGCCAGCTTTTCAGCCACCACCATGGTTGACAAATATGGTGGTGCTCTATAACTATATAGGCCCAGTGCATGGGTACCGGCCCCTGTCTGGAGCGCTCTCGTCCGGCACCCTCTCACCGTGGCTCTCCCCCGGGGCGCCTCACCCCAGCACACCCGCAGAAAGGCAGCCATGTCCGCCAAAGTCGTCCTGATCACCGGCACCTCCTCCGGGATCGGCCTGGAAACCGCCATAGCCGCCGCCCGCGCCGGATGGACCACCGTCGCCACCCTTCGCAATCCGGACCGGGCCGGCGCACTGCGCGACGCGGCCGACCGGGCCGGAGTCACACTCGACATCCGACAGCTCGACGTCACCGACCCGGCCTCGGTGAACGCCGCGATCGAGGGCATCCTCGCCGACCACGGACGGCTCGACGCACTGATCAACAACGCCGGTGCCGGCCATGTGGGCACCATCGAGAACGAGACGGTCGAGGACGTACGCCGGGTCATGGAGGTCAACTTCTTCGGCGTCGTGGCGGCCACCAAGGCCGCCCTGCCGCACCTGCGCGCCTCCGGCGGCAGGCTGATCACCGTCAGCTCGGTCGGCGGGATCGTCGGCCAGCCCTTCAACGAGGCGTACTGCGCGGCCAAGTTCGCGGTCGAGGGCTTCATGGAGAGCCTCGCCCCGGTGGTGGGCAGGCTCGGCGTGGCGGTCTCCGTCGTCGAACCCGGGGCCGTGGCCACCGAGTTCGTCACCAACGTCGGCCTCGACCCGGAGCAGTTGATCGCCGCCGCGGGCGAGTACGCGGAGCCGCTGCGGAACTATGTCGCCCGCACCCTGGGGCAGTTCGCCAACGCCGCACAGACCCCGGAGCAGGTTGCCGCCACCGTGATCGACACGCTCACCGCCGAGCGGCCCCCGTTCCGGCTGCAGACCTCCGAGTGGGCGCGCGCCTTCACCGGCACCAAGCTCGCCGACAACGACGGCTCGGCCGTTCTCGCGCTCACGGACGGGTATCTGGCCTGACAGCGGGCGCTGAGGCGCAGGCACCCGCCCTTCCGGAGCGGGAGCACGGGGCCGCGATGCGGGTCCGGGCACCGTACGGACACCGTCGCTGACGCGGGGCCGCTGTACGCATCACGGTGCCGTGAAGAGCGTCGGAAAGCGCGGTGCGAGCCAGGGCTTGCGCCCCCAGGCGAGCACCCGGCCGCGCGCCATGGCCCGCCACGGGTCGCAGCGGCCCAAGGCGATGAGCAGGAACGTGACCGGCTCCGTGAGGATGGTGCAGTCCGGACGGTCCGGCGGCGCGGACGTCACGTCCACGGCGCCGTCGGTGAAGGTGACGCCGAACTCCGGCCCGCCCCGCACGCGGAGCCGGTAGCGGACCGTGACCCCGGCTGCGGCGGTGGCGTCGGCGACTCGCGGCATGGCGGTCAGCAGGAAGGGCATGCACAGTCCGGCCCGAGCGCGGTCGATCATGTGCGGTCGGCCGAGCGCGCGGGCCAGGTCGTAGCCGTGGCCCAGCATGTGGGTCAGCAGGTATGAGGCGAGAACGGACCGGTCCATCGGTCCCAGCGGCGTGACCGGCGTCCGGTCGGCGGTCTGGTCCGCCGTGGCCCGGGCGACGGCCTCGAGGAAGCCGTCCGCCTGTGCCACGATCATCGCCGCCAGCGGCTGCGCCCCGCGCTCCCCGAACGCGGCCAGCGACCGCGCGTTGGCCGCGGCCAGGCTCTGCGGCGTGCCGTCCCCGTACGGGCGTGCGCGGCCCGCCGCGAGGTCGGCCATCAACGCGTTGGCCAGCGCGAGATGAGCCGCCGCCTCGCCCACGGTCCATTCCGAGCCGGGCACGGGTACGGTCGTGTCGGCCGCCGCTCGCAACACCGTCGCGATGTCCGCGGCGGTCTCGTGGATCGCCTGTCCGAGCCCGTCGGGCAGGGTCGTCCCGCCGTCCGCTGCCCGCGTCCCCGCTGCCATGCCACCCACTCCCTCGTCGGCGCGCCACGCCCGTGGGCCGGGCCTGCCATGCCTGTCACGTTCCAGCGGGAAACCCAACCAGGCAGGAGTGGCCGGTGACAATGGCTCGGACGACATCAACCGGCCACGGACTTGGCGACTCAATCTCTCGGTCACTCGAAGAGCCCTGGCGGGGGCGTCCGGTCGGCAGGCGCCAGGTCTCCCCGACCGGCCAGGAGGACGCGTGGGCCCTCTGCTCACCGGGCTCTTCCCGCGGAGGGAGCGTCGCGCGGCCCGGTGATGGCCGGGGGCAGATCCCGTGGTGGATCGGGGCGCAGATGCCGGGCGGCCCTGCGGCAGGCGGGGGACGCGGAGCAGACCAGAAAGCGGATCTTGCTCGGCTCCAGGCCCATGGTCTCGGCGGCGGCCGTGCTGCTGTGCTCCAGCAGGCAGTGCAGCACGAGGGCGTCGTACTGCGGTGCCGGGCAGGTGTCGAGGGGGGTGGGCAGGGGGCGTCGGGCCCGGATCCGGGCGCTCAGCAGGGTCCAGGCGCGGGCGGCGGGATTGGGATGGCTGACGATGTGCGGCCAGCGGACCGCCAGTTCCCCGAGGATGCCGCGGACGAAGCTGTGTGCCTCGTCGTCCGGCAGGTGAACGCGCGCGTAGTCGAGGTAGTGGTCGCGGTGCAGAGCGCAGAACGCCTCGAAGGCGGGAGGCAACGCGGGGGTGAGCGGGGCCTGTTGGCGGGGCGGGTCGATGTGTGCGTACGGGGGCGGACAGGGGAGGCGGGGGCGGGCTGCCGGTGTGCGGACCGGTTTCCTGAGGGTGTGTGGAGTCATCCGAAGACCTCGGCGGGTGGACGGAGGGCGAGCGGGTCGGGGGGCCCGGCCGCCGCGGCGCGTGCGGCGTTCCACAACGGCCGGAGCGGTGGGGCTTCGGCGCCCAGGGCACGGGCCAGTTCCTCGACGTCCTCCCAGGCGGGCAGCGTGCTGCCGCTGAGCATGCCGACCACGGCCCAAGGGCTCAGGCCGCTGCGTGCGCCGAGGTCGGCCGTGGCGGGCCGCGCGGCGGACAGGTGCAGTCCGCGCAGGGCCGCGTGCAGGCTGCCGCGTTGATTCGGTGTCTGTCCGCGGGCGGCCGCCCACAGGGGCTGGATCTCCGCCGGGTCTCCCCCGCAGGCCAGGGTGAGCGCGCGCGTGACCTTCCAGGAAGGGCAGCGTTCGCCGCTGAGGACCCGGGAGACGTAGGAGGCGGATATATGGGTGTCGTCGGCGAGCCGACGGAAGGACTTGGCACTCACGCGCTGTAGCTGGGACAGGGCGCGAGCGAGGACTGCGGCCGGCCCCGCGGGATGCCGGTCCGGCTCCCGGGCCCGGAAGGGTGTGGCGCCGCCCGGCCCGCCCGGGGGCCGGCGCTGGCGCGGGATGCGGATGACGGGCGCCGAGGCGGCGGCCTCCGGTTCCGTGGGTCGGGCCGGACCGCTGCGGGGGCGCTGCTGACGGTTGGCCATCCTCCGGCGGACGGCTTCGGAGGAGAGTTTCCGGGTGAGTTGCTCGGGGGGCAGGCTCAGCGCACGGGCGATCTCCGCGTTCTTCTCCCGCTGGTCGCGGGCCTGTTGCACCAGCGCGGCCTTCAGGTCCTCCAGGTCGCGTTCCAGGGTGTGCAGCAGGTTCAGGCCGGCCAGCGGATGGCGCGTTCGGGTCAGTCGGCGCAGGTGTTCGACGCCGCGCGCCAGATCGTCGGCGACCTCGTCGGCGAAGTGATCGTGGGCGACCGCGTCCGGGGTCGGGTGCTTCTCACGCGCCCGGCGGTAGGCGCGGCCGCAGACGTCGTTGCAGTAGTGGCGCGGCCTGCCGGAGCCGCCGCTGCGGTCAATGGGTTTGCCGCAGTCGGGGTTGAGACAGTTGGCGGGTCCTGGGTCCTTGGGCGTCATGGGATCGGGCATCCTTTGCGGGCAGGTGCTGCCGGGGCTGGGTCGCGGAAACTGAGAGTTTCGGCAGAAGCCGTCAGCCGAACTCGGGCCGGCTCCGCGGGTGGGTGATCGGCGCGCCGCCGGTCGGGCGGCCGCCGCCCGGGCCGTTGGAGCGTCCCGGGGGCGGCCGCCCGATCGTCAGGCGAGGCGAAGCCGCCGGTAGCGCAGGTGTGAGCGACGGGTTGCGGCCAGCAGCATGCAGACCGCCGCTGCGGCGAGTTCGTACACCTCGGGCCGCAGGACCAGCACGATGCCCAGGACCGGGGCGGCGACGAACGCCCCTACCTGCATGTTGACTTCCCTGTCACGCAGGTCGCGGGTTTCAACCGCGGCCGCGTGCGGGATGTTACGGTCGAACCGCTCCGACCGGCTCCGCTCGAGTGGCCGGCCGAAGCCGTTGTTTCGGTTGGGGGGCATGTCAGTCATCTCCTCGATCGTTGAACAGAGTTGAGTCGGGCCCCGGTCTGGTATCCCGCCGTGCCGGGGCCCGCTCGTATGTGTGGGGACGCTACCTGCTCACTCAAACGAATGCCTACCGCTACGGTGCGTAAATGGCATGATTGCGGTTACCGGCGCGTACGACCACCCAGACCGGACAAGTTCTGTCGCATCTCGGGCAATACCGGTCCCGAGTGCCATCGTGGCGGGCAGGCTCCTCGCTACGGCATCACAACGAGCCGAGGACACGGCCGCCTCGCACACCTCACATGCTGTAATCGCCCGCTCGACGGCCCACGGCGAGCGCCACGAGCGCCGAGCGGTGTGCAGAACCTCCCGGTCTCGGGGCAGGCGGTGTGTCGTCAACCCACAACGGACTGGTCCATGACCTGCTCTCGGCACGCGGGATGACCGCGGCTCAGGCCGCACTCGCCCGCCCGCTCGTCGACCGCTCGTTCACGGTCGCCCCGCTCATCAGGGCGGGGTTCGCGCCCGGGCCGCGCGAGCGGGCCCACGCGGTACGCCGTCTACTGCCGCCTGTGGCCCTCTCTTGCCGTCCGCCACGGCACGCGGGTGCCCGACCGGCCCTCGCCGGTGCGTCCCTCGACCGGCTCGACGGACCGGCCGAAGGGGCGGACTGATCCGTGCACACCGGGGGGATACCGCCGTCGCGGTATCCCCGTCACCGGCGCCCCGGCGTCCCGGCCTTCAGGACAGCTTGCGGCACAGCAGGGCGGCAGGGCCCGCCGTACTGCCCAGGCGTGTGGTGAAGGCGATCCCGGCGGCGTACTCGTCGTCGGCGCACTGGCCCTTGTAGTCGCCGTAGGCGAAGTCGCCGCCTGCGGCGTCGGCGGGGCGATTGTCGGACCGGTCGAACCACACGGTCCGTCCCGCGGTGCCCAGTTGCCCCCGGGCGGGAACGCAGAGGGCCGCCGACACCCGGCCGCCACGGTGGCTGTAGCCGATGAGGAAGTCGCCGGTGGGGCACTGGAGTTTGGTGTAACCCGAGGCCCAGTCGCCGCCCTGCGGGACGTAACGTTCGTCGGTGACGACCGTCTGGGCGTCGCCCGCCGCGCGCAGATCACCGGCGGTGATGTCGGTGCACAGTGCGCGGCCCGCCGTGTGGCCGAGGCCGGTCAGCCGCAGGCCGTCGGGACAGGCCGCCTTGGCGGCGCCCGAGTCCCAGTCGCCGGTGGCACGCACGCGAAGCGACTGGATCCGGTCGCCGTGGTCGGTGGCGAGCATGCGCCAGGAGGGCACCTCCGCCACGGGCCCGGTGCGTGTGGGCGCGGTCATGAGGTGGTTCCACGCGGTGCTGCGCCAGTCGGACTGGTCGAGGATGCCGTATCGGTGACCCGCCGTGTCATAGCGCAGTAGCGACCAGTCGTCGTGGCCCTCCCAGCCGACCAGTGGCCAGTAGGCGAAGTCGGTGTCGTGGTCGGCGAAGAAGTCGGTGATGTTGCCGAACCAGGCTCGGGCGGCGGTGCCCGTCTCACCGGCTCCGATGCCGAACTCGCTGATCCACAGCGGTGCGGTGAAGTGCCGGCCGCCCTCCTCGGACACGAAGAAGGCCTCGTCGGTCAGGGCCTGGTACAGCTGGTCGCGGGTGAGGTCCTGGTAGCGGGGGTCGTGCGTCTCCCCGAGGCCGGTGGCGCCGCTGTGGTGGGGGCCGGTGTAGCCGTAGAAGTGGGCGGAGTAGACCAGCTTGTGGGTGGCCACGAGGGTGTGCGAGAGCGTGCGCGCGGGGGTGAGGGCGGGGCGGCCGTGCGGCAGCCCGTCGACGGGCACGCCGGTCCAGTTGATCCCCTCGATGACGATGAGGAGGTTGGGGTTGCCCTCGGTGAGGATGCGGTCCGCGGCGAGTTGGGCGGCGGCGTACCAGTCGTGGTCGTCGCCCAGGCCCCAGTTGGGGTCGTCCATGATGTCACGCCGTACCTCGTTGTAGAGGTCGGCTCCCACCACGCGCGGGTCGGAGGCGTAGCGGCGCGCCATGAAGACCCAGTCGTCGGCCCACTGCTGGGTGGACTGCCGGCTGTTCCACCGCTCGTTGCCGTCGATGCCGCAGCACCATCGGGAGGTGTTGGTGTGGTTGTTGAGGATGACCGCGAAGCCGTCGCCGGTGAGCGCGGCGACTACGGCGTCGTAGACCTGCAGCGGTGTCCTGCCCCGCAGCTGCGGGTTGGCGGTGACGGCGGCGTCCGGCACGGGAGTCGTCGTGTGGATCATCTCGTTGGAGAACGGCAGCCGGATGCTGTTGATCCCGAGGGCGTGGAAGTCGGCGAGCAGCTTGGGCAGCGCGACGCGGTCCAGGCCGAGGGGAATGCCGTAGGAGTCCTGGCCGGCGTGGTGGTTGGCAGGGTCGTCGATGCTGCCGCTGCCCGTCCAGGACCCCTGCGCGCCGTCCCAGTTGGCCGACCTCAGCCGGAAGCGGTTGCCCGCGGCGTCGACGATGTACCGGCCGCGGGTGGACAACGGTGGTTGCCAGGTGTCGGCCGCGGGGACGGTGGCGACAGTGGTCCGGGGCGAGGACTCCGGGGCGGCGGCGACCGCTCCGGGCGCCGTGGTCAGCAGGAGGAGGACCGCGGCCACTCCTGTCAGGTACTGGACAAGTCTGATGGTCGGCATTCGGCCCTCTGCGAGTGAGCGGTGGTGCGCGGATGGGGGGTGGCGCGGCCGGCGGTCGCCGCAGTGCGTCAAGCCCTGCGGCGGATCCCCGCGAGGCGGCCGGACTCGGCCGTCGACGGGCAACGGCCGTCAGTGTACGAAGGAACGGCCGTTGCCCGCAGCGAAGTACCGCTTCACCACCCCCCGGCTGTAGCGGGCAGGGCTCAGGCCGGCATGTTCTCGATGAGGTCGGCGGCGCGCGGGGTGCCGCCCTCGGCCTGTGCGCCGGCACGCAGCCGTGCCGAGCGACGGGCGACCTCCGCATCGGTGACCAGGTCGTTCAGGGCCGCCCGCAGGGTGTCGGCGGTGGCCTGCGCGGTGTCGACACGGCGGGCCACGCCCAGTTCCACGAGCCGGTCGGCGTTCATGAACTGGTCCGCGGCCTGAGGTACGGCGATCATGGGGACGCCTGCCAGCAGCCCCTCGCCGCAGCCGCCCATGCCGGCGTGGGTGACGAAGGCGTCCGCCTGCTCCAGGATCGCCCGCTGCGGAACCCAGGAGTGCACCTCGACGTTGGGCGGGATGTCGCCGAGTTCCTTCGGGTCGATGTACTTGCCGATCTGGAGGACGACATGCCAGCCGGGCAGGTTGCCGTAGGCCGCCAGGCACTGGCGGTAGAACTCCGGTTGACGGGTGAACGCCGAGCCCAGGGAGATCAGCAGCACGTTCTCCGCATCCGCCGGGCGGTCCCAGCCGTCCGCGCCCGCCGTTGTGTCGAAGCAGGGCCCGACAAAGGTCACCGTGTCGGTGTCGACCCGGTCGGCGTGCGGCTGCATCGCCCGGGTGATGAGCGCCAGGGCCCGCGCGGGACGGCCGGAGAAGGCGTCCACGTCGGTGGTGGACGCCCCGGAGTCGGCGAGCCACCGTGCGAATTTCGCCCGGTAGGCATCGGCGCCCGGCATTCCCCACAGGTGCGCCGCGACGTCCTGGGCGTATCCGTCCCAGGCCACGAACGTCGGGGAGAGCTGCATGAGGGGCCGGTCCTGCGATTCGGCGAGGGCACGCGCGGCGTAGGCACCGATGTCGTACAGGTACAGGTCCGCCGGGTCGTGGTCGTAGACGGCGCGCAACTGGGGCAGTGCCTGGATGGCGTCGTCGAGGAAGAGGCCCATCGCGGCGATGGGGTCGTCGGGCCAGTTGTTGTCAGCGACCGGCAGTTCGGAGGTGCAGGGGACGAGTTCGGCGCCGGTGGCCGTGATCAGGTCGGCCATCGCCGGGTCGTTGGCGTAGGTCACCCGGTGGCCGCGGGCCACCAGCTCGCGGATGATCGCAAGGCTGGGCAGGACATGGCTGACGATGGGGATGCCGACCATCGCGATGTGGGCGCGGCGACGGGGCACGGAAGACACGGAAGACACGGAAGCTCACTCATTTCAGGTCTACGGCGAAGAGGACACAGCAAGTCAGCACGCCGACCTCTCCGAGGAAGACTCGGTTACCGGGGGCGCACATGGACATGCGGGAGGGAAGCCGGGGCATTGCCCCGACCGCGTCAGCCGTAGATCTGAAGGAAGTGCATGCCCGCGACTCTAGCCGCGTTCAGGCTTGTGGGCATCGCATTTTCCCGAAGCGGGCATAGCCCGCCGGGAAGATCCGGGAGTGGGGGGCGGCGTACAGCGGTCGGCCGAGGGGGCGGATTCCTCCTGGGAAAGCCCGGGACCGCCCCCAGGCGGCTGACCGGCGAACAGCCCACTCCCGCACGCGCCTTCAGCCGGGGCCGCCCAGCCCGCTCCTCACTCGGGATCGGGGCTGAGCCTGCGATTGCTGCCGGAGCGGCCGATGTCCAGCGACAGGAACGAGGTCAGAGGGGTGCCGCTGTACCAGAAACCGAGCAGGTCGACATCGACCAGGCACAGCGCGTGCCGGGCGGCGAAGTCCCGGGCCGGCTTGGTGAACACGCAGGAGGCGACGAAGACGGGGACGTCCGCGCCGTGCTCGGCCCGAGCGGTGCCGTTGAACGTCTGGATCTCGCGACTGCCGACCGTGCGGTGCTTGGCATAGCGCTTGCACTGGATGACCAGCCGTCGGCCGTCGGGCAGAAACCCGGTCACATCGGCTCCGAGGTCGCCCGCGCCGCCGACCCGTCGTACGCCGGTGCACCCGTCCCGGCGGCAGAGAGCGGCGACGAACTCCTCGAACCGGCGGTCGTCCATCACCCAGACCGCGTCCAGTGACCGGCGCGCCTGGCGGCGCGCGTCCTCGGCCAGCCGGCCCTGCTCCGCACACGCTTCCCGGCGCCCCGCGCGCAGCGCCTTCACGACGACGATCCCCACGACGGCGACGGCCGACGCGACGAGCAGCACTGTCCCCATGGAACCCCTCCCCTACGGTGATCTGCCACCGTGTTGCCTGCCCCGCAGAGCGCGCGATGGTGCGGAACCTGTCCGCTTCCGTCGAAAAAGCCGTCAGGGGGGCAGGCCCGCCTGGCGACCTGGCACCCGCCACGCCCGGTCACCCGCCGGGGCAGCCGCCGCTTCTCGGCCAGACCTCCGGCCCGCCGCCATGCCACTCGATCAAGGGGGACTCGGCCACGTCCACCTCGTCCCAGCCCTCCAGGCCGGCCCGCTGCAGCAGCACGGCCAGCTCATGCAGGCTGTACGCCATCCCGAGGATCTCGCCGTCGGACCGGACTCGGCGGCCACCGGTCTCGGACGGCGCGGACACGATCACGCGCGGCTCGCTCATACTTCACCCTCACCCCCGGATCGCGTCCGCGCACGTCGGACCGTGGCCGTCGGCTCCGCGCCCCGCCGGGGCCCGATCGGGCAGCGCGCAGGGGCGCGAAGGACGAGCCGCTCACCGTCGGCCGCCCGCCGTGCGGCAGGATGGGGCCATGAGCGTAGTCAAGATCAACGTACTGACCGTCCCAGCCGAGCAGCGGGAGACGCTGGAGAAGCGCTTCGCCTCCCGTGCCCACGCCGTGGAGAGCTCCGACGGGTTCGAGTGGTTCGAACTCCTCAGGCCCGTCGAAGGGACCGACACCTACCTCGTCTACACGCGGTGGCGGGACGAGGAGTCCTTCCAGGCGTGGATGGAGGGTCCCATGAAGACGGCCCACCAGGGCGGCGGCGCCGAGAGCGGCGAGCGGCCCAAGCCGGCGGCGAGCGGGTCCACGCTGTGGTCCTTCGAGGTCGTGCAGCAGGCGGCGCCGAAGACCGCGTAAGCAGAACCGAACAGGACCGCGTGAGCGGGACCGAACACGACGGTGTCCCGTCGGCCTCGGCCGGACCGGCCGTGGTCGACGGGACACCGTGGGGTCCGGGTCAGTGAGCGGGCGCGTCGGTGACGACGACCTCCTCGATGCTCCGCTCGATCTCCTGGGGACGGGACGCGGTGGCCTTCGCCCAGAAGTAGATGATCAGGGAGAAGGCCGCGACGACCAGCATGTCCCACCACAGGCCGATGTGGCCCTGGCCGCCGAAGCCGCCCTGCCAGGAGATCAGGCCCAGGCCCACCAGGTAGGCGGGCAGCCACTGGGCGGCCCGCCAGTCCAGCCGGGGAGCGTCCGGCAGGCCCTTGGCCGTGGCGTACCAGGCGTAGCCGCCGAGGAGCACATAGCCGAGGATGATCGCGACGCCCAGGCGCCACAGCGTGTCCCAGCCGGCCCAGTAGATGATGAGGTTGGCGACGACGAAGGAGAGCGGCGAGATCAGCTTGCCGGCGGGCAGGCGGTAGGGGCGCTCGAGGTGCGGGAGCCGATCGGCGAAGACGCCGTAGGCCAGCGGCGCGCCGGCGTACATCAGGACACTCGCCGAGGTGATGAAGCCGACCAGCTCCTGCCAGCTCGGGAAGGGCAGGAAGCAGATCACGCCGGTGAGGAAGGAGATGGCGAGACCGAACCACGGCACGCCCCGGGCGTCGGTCTTCTCGAAGAGCTTGGGCGCGTAGCCGTTCTTCGACAGGCCGTAGGAGACACGCGAGGTCGCGGTGGTGTAGATCAGGCCGGTGCCACCCGGGGAGATCACCGCGTCGATGTACAGCACCACGCTCAGCCAGCCGAGGCCCACCAGCGTCGCGATGCCCGCCCAGGGGCCGCTGATCCCCGGGAAGTCGAGCTTGCCCCAGCCGTGGGCGAAGGAGCTGAGCGGCAGCGCGCCGATGAAGACGACCTGGAGGAGCACATAGATGGCCGCGCCGATGGCGACCGAGCCGAGCGTGGCGCGCGGCAGGTCGCGCCGGGGGTTGCGGCTCTCGCCCGCGAGCTGGATCGCCTGCTCGAAGCCGAGCAGGGCGAAGATGATGCCGCTGGAGCTGATGGCGCCCAGTACGCCCTTGGCGCCGAACGGGGCGAAGCCGTGGGCGGTGAAGTTGTGCGGGTGGAAGTTGCCCGCCGCGATGATGAAGATGGTGGCGAGCGGGACGGCGATCTTCCACCAGGTGGCCGCGCTGTTGGTGTGGGCGAGGACGCGGACGCCGAGGAAGTTGACCACGACGAAGACGGCCATGAGGACGACGGCGACGATGAGGCCGCTGGTCGTCAGGGTGCTGTCGGAGTGCTGTAGCCCCTTGGCCCAATGCCAGTGGCCGGCGTAGCCGATCATGGCTTCGACCTCGATCGGGGCCACGGTGGCGGCCTGCAGCCAGGAGAACCAGCCGAAGGACATGCCGGCCAGGCCGCCGAAGGCGTAGTGCGGGTAACGGGCCGTGCCGCCCGCCACCGGGAACATGCCGCCCAGTTCGGCGTGTACGAGCGCCAGCAGAACGATGGCCACCGTGCCGATCAGCCAGGAGATGATCGCTGCGGGGCCGGCCATCACGACGGCCTTCTCGGCGCCGTAGAGCCAGCCCGATCCGATGATGGAACCGACCGAGGCCCACATCAGTCCGATCAGGCCGACCTCCCGCCGTAGACCGGTCGCGGCCTGTGTGTCGTCGGGGGCGGCATGGTCGAGTTTCGCCATGTCAAGGGGCCTCTCACTATCCGAACACCGAATTAACGCGCAATGGCGGCTCACACTAGGAATCGAGGCGCCCCCAGCAGAAGAGCACTGCTAGAAATTTGACTCATTCAGAGAAGCCCCCTTTGCATGTTCTTTGCGCAGGTCATCCGGAATGACAGAATGTCCCTATTCAGTTGCGTAATGTAAGAAGAGAGTAAGACAAGCCGCCTCGGGTGGCGGGACGTCGGAGGTATCGACGCACCGGAACCCGAATCGCAGGAGATGACGATGTCCGGACCTGGTGCTCGCCGGCCGATCGTGGTCGGTGTCGACCCCGACCCCGCACAGCGCGGGGCGCTGGCCTGGGCGGCCGACGCGGCCGAGCGGCGCGGGGTGCCGCTGCGTCTGGTCCATGCCGAGAGCGTGCCGACCGCCGAGCTCCGCCGCTGGGAGGTACCGGACTCGTGGGAGGAGCAGAACCGCACCCTGCGCGCGGCCGGGGAGCAGGTGCTCACGAGGGCGGCGGCCTTCGTGACGGCCCGGTGGCCGCGGGTGGAGGTGTCCGCCCTGCCGGTGGAGGGGTATCCGGCGCAGATCCTTCAGAAGCAGAGTCACGATGCCACGGCCGTCGTCCTGGGATCCCGGCATCTGAACCGGGTGAAGGGACTGTTCGGCTCCGCGTCGGTCGCCCTGTCCGTCCTGGCACATGCCCGCTGCCCCGTGGTGGTGGTGCCCGAGCCGGAGCACATCACCCAGCGGCCCCCGTACCTCGTCGTCGGCGTGGACGGCAGCCCACGCTGCGCCGCCGCCGTCGACTTCGCCTTCGAGGAGGCTTCCCTGCACGGTGCGGCGCTGCGGGCGCTGTACGTCTGGCGGCCGGGCCTGCTCGGGGTGCTCGACGCACAGGCCGCGCAACAGGAGTGCCGGCGTCTGCTGTACGAGTCCGTCGCCGACCGCGGTGCCGCGTACCCGGACGTGGAGGTGCGCCACGAACTCGTCGGCGGCCATCCGGCGCAGCTGCTGACCGAGGCGTCCGCCGGCGCGCTCGGCCTGGTGGTGGGAACCCGGGGTCACGGCGCGTTCACCGGCACGCGGCTGGGTTCGGTGAGCCAGGGCGTACTGCGCCATGCCCGCTGCCCCGTCGTCGCCGTGCCGCTCACCCCCGGGTGAGCCCGCCGAGACGGACAGGGCGCCGCGGGGCGGGCGGGCCGACAACCCGCGCTCCCCTCCGAGCGCCCCGTCAGGCCGGACCGTTCGGCGACCCGTCGGCGCCCGGCGCCTCGCGGTCCGCCGCCGAACCGGCCGAGCGGTCCCCCTCGCCGGGGACGCGGGCCCGCGGCGGCGGGGGCCGCAGTTCGCCGGGTGCGCCGTCCGCGTCCCGCCTCTCCCGCTCCTCCTGCCGGAGCACGTCGAGTACGGCGGAGCCGTCGACGGTCTCCCGTACGACCAGCAGGTCGCTGAGGCGGTCCAGGGCCCGGCGGTGGTCCCGTAGCAGCCCCGTCGCCCGGGCCTCGGCCTCGCGGAGCAGGCGTGCGGCCTCCTCGTCGATGATCCGCTGCGTCTGCTGCGAGTAGGGCTGCGGGACGGGCTCCTCGGCGGTCTCGCCCAGTTGGCTCGGCTGGGCGGTCGCGTAGCCGACCGGGCCGACGGCGGGCGAGAGACCGAAGTCCCGGACCATCCGCGTGGCGATGTGGGTGGCGCCCGCCAGGTCGTTGGCGGCTCCGCTGGACCCCTCCCCGAAGACGACGAGTTCCGCGGCCCGGCCGCCGAGGCGGACCGCGAGCAGGTCGATCAGATACCCCTCGCTGTACAGATGGCGCTCGGCCTCGGGCAGTTGCTCGGTCACCCCGAGCGTCATGCCCGACGGCAGGACCGTGACCTTGGCGACGGGGTCGGCGTGCTCGCACAGCGCGGCGACCAGGGCGTGGCCCGACTCGTGTACGGCGACGGCGTGGCGTTCCTCCGGCAGCAGGGCGTTGGACGCCTCACGGCGGCCGAGCAGGACGCGGTCGCGGGCGGCGTCGAGGTCGCCCGGCTCGATGAGGGTGCGGTCGGCCCGGACGGCGTTGATGGCGGCCTCGTTGAGCAGGTTGGCCAGGTCCGCGCCGGAGAATCCCGGTGTGGCCCGGGCGGTGATGCCGAGGTCGACGTCGGGGGCGAGGGTCTTGCCCCGGGCGTGGACCCGGAGGATGGCGTCCCGTTCGGCCTGGTTGGGCAGCGGGACGGTGACCTGGCGGTCGAAACGGCCCGGGCGCAGCAGCGCGGGGTCGAGGGCTTCGGGCCGGTTGGTGGCGGCGAGGACGACGATGCCCGTGGACTGGTCGAAGCCGTCCATCTCGGCCAGCAGCTGGTTGAGGGTCTGTTCGCGTTCGTCGTTCCCCCCGATCCGCCCGATGCCCGCGCGGCGGGCGCCGACGGCGTCGATCTCGTCGATGAAGATGATGGACGGGGCGCGCTTGCGGGCCTCGTCGAACAGGTCACGTACCCGGGACGCGCCGACCCCGACGAACATCTCGACGAAGGCCGATCCGGTCACCGACAGGAACGGCACATCGGCCTCCCCGGCGACGGCGCGGGCGAAGAGTGTCTTGCCGGTGCCGGGCGGCCCCACCATGATCACACCGCGCGGTCCCTTGGCACCTGCGGCGGCGTAGCGGGAGGGGTTGCGCAGGAAGTCGACGACCTCGCTGATCTCCTGCTTGACGCCGTCGTAGCCGGCCACGTCGTCGAACCCGGTGGTCGGGCGCTCCGCCTCGATGATCTTCGCCCGGGAGCGCCCGATCGCGCTCAGCCCGCCCGTCATGGAACGCGCGGCGCGGCGGCCGAACCAGTAGAAGACGCCGATGAGGAGCAGCACCGGCAGGAGGGCGGACAGGACCGACGTGAACGGGCTGCCGCCGCCCTTGCTCTGGGACGCGGTGATCTGCACGTGCTGGGACTGGAGTTGCTGTTGGAGCGGTCCGGTGCCCAGCGCCGTCGGGAGCTGGGTGGTGAACTTGGTGCCGTTCTTCAGGATGCCGTTGACCGCTCCCCTGTCGTTGATGTCGACGGTCTTCACCTGGCCCACCCCGACCTTGGCGACGAAGTCGCTGTAGGTGAGGTGGGTGGGCGGGGTGCCCGACGGGGCGCGGACGAGCGTGAGGACGACCAGGAACAGCACCCAGACCAGGGGCATGATCCACCACTGCCAGCCCGCCCGGGGCGGCTGCGCGGGCGGCCTCGGCGGCTCGCGTGGCGGCCCGGACCTGGCCGGCGGCGTGAGATGCCGGTGCGGCATCCGCACTCGCGTGATCACCGTGCACCGCCTCCTTCGAGGGGCCTGCCCAGGGCACCGGCGGCGGCCGTCGCCGGTCAGGGGTGGGGCGGGCCGGCACCGCCGGTGGTCCGTGGCACACGCGCCCCCGGCCTCCTCCCTCCATGGTCCCTCCGACGTCCCGTGGTCGACGCGTCCCGGCGGTCAGCGGTCACCGATACGGGTCACGGGTCCTCGCTACGGGGCAGGGCGCCCCCGTCACGGGTCCTCGCTTCGGCGTTCGGCGCCCCCGTCACGGCTCCAGGGTCGACGCCACGAGGTCCTGCGCCAGGTCGAGGGTGTACTGCGGCGGCAGGCCGTAGTCGGTGTACCAGTCCTCCGTGGCCTCCGGGTGGGGTCCGGTGACGCCGACGCGGCCCGCACCGAACCGGGACACCACCACGGCGGGCGTGCCGTTGTCGTAGGTGGCCAGGACCTCGGGGTCCGCGCCGGCGTCGCGGTCGAGGACGAAGTACGGCCCGTCCTGGAAGAACACGGTGCGGGGGCGGCCCCGCCACACCACCCCGACCAGGGTGTTGCTCTGGTTGTGGACCGAGCACCCGGGTGAGGAGATGTACTGGTCGGTGTCGCCGGGCAGCAGGCCGAATCCGGGGGTGGCCCCGGCCAGATAGCCGCCCAGGCAGAAGCCCAGGTAACGGCCGCCTCCCTCGACGAAGTCACGGATCGCGCCGCGCCTGCGCCGCAGCCGCCAGTAGGCCCAGCGGAGCGTGCCGCCGCCCGGCTGGGCGTACACCTGGGCTTGGGAGAGCGAATCGGCCGACAGCGGCAGCTCCTCGCGGGGGCCGGTGAAGCGCACGTCCAGGTTCCAGGGTCCCCCGGCAAGGAGTTGGGCGACCGCCTCGGGACAGCCGCGCAGCGAGGCGGGTCCCCGGTAGACCAGCGCGAGGGGGCGGTGCCCGCCGCCGGGACCGTCGATGTGGGTCATGTCCTGTTCGCCACCCCTTCTTCGTACTCCGCGCACCCGGCGCGGACGGGCGGCCGTTCCCGCGGTCCCGTGGTGGGGCGCTCGACGAGCCCCTCGGCGGGCAGTCCGCGCCAGCTCGTCCCCGGCGTCAGCCGTTCGCCCTTCATGACCAGCGACAGCGCCCCGAGCCGGACGCCCTCGCCCACCACCGCGTCGTACAGCACGATCGCACGGGTTCCGACGCTCGCACCGGCGTGGACGGTCACCTTGGACATCTTCATCACACGGTCTTCGAACAGATGCGTCTGCAACGAGACGTTGGTGTCGATCGTGGCATCGTCACCCACCTCCACCAGGTCGAACTCGGTGAGGAAGGTGGTGCCGATCCAGGTGCGCCGGCCAATGCGGGCACCGAACAGACGGAGCACCGGTGGCAGGAACGGTGTGCCCACCAGCGTACCCACCCCGGCAGGGACCGCGGCTGCCTCGAAGACGCCCGTGACGAACTCCGTACGCCGGACGAACAGGCTCCACAGCGGCTCGACACGCGGCCGGTACCGGCCGACGACGAGGCGCTTGACGACCACGCAGAACGCGATGACGGCGAGCGACCCGCCCATGGCCAGGAAGGGCGACACGAGCACCACCACCGGCCCCGCATGCCGGGCCAGGCCGGAGAGCGCCGTGAGGTAGAGGTAGACGCTGCTCGCCAGCGCGGCGGGCGGCACGGTGGCACGGAAGAACTCGATGCCGAGGCGGCCGAGCACCGCCCCACGGGTCGGCCGGTAGGTGAGTTCCTCGGGGTACGAGCCGCTGCTCTGGCGCACCGGAAGCCGCAGCGCGGGCGAGCCCAGCCAGGTGGTGCCGTCGGGCACCCGGTCCGGCGGCGGGACGGTTCCCACTCCGACCAGGGAGCCCGCCCCCAGCTCCGTTCCCGCCGGGATGAGCGCCGCGTTGCCGACGAAGGCGCGGCTGCCCACCTCGGTGGGCCCGAACGCCACCCGGTCGGCCGCGAAGGCGGCGGACCCGACGCTCGCCATGTCCGCCACGAAACTGCTCTCCCCCAGGGTGAGCAGGTCCGGGTCGATGTACGCGGTGGTGGACACCTCGGCGCCCCGGCCGACGTGTGCGCCGAGCAGCCGCAGCCAGGGCACGGTGTAGAGGGTGGCGTAGAGCGAGTTGGTGAGGGTGAGGCTGGACTCCAGCAGCTTGTCCGCGACCCACTTGCGCACACCGAGCGAGGAGCGGGCGGGATGGATGCCGACGGGCACCACGGGCAGGACCACCCGTTTGCCGACGGCGACCACACAGCAGACCGTGACCACCCAGAGCGGGCCGACGAGCGCGGTGGCGACCAGTCCCGCTCCCGCCCCCCAGCGCGCCCAGGCGAACCAGTACAGCGCCAGGCACGGCAGGGCCATGGCGGGCGCGGCCAGTTCCAGCAGGACGAGGCCGAACAACGCGCCGGTGAGCTGCCGGGGCCGCCAGCGGTCCGCGGCGCCGCACTCGCGCAGCATGGTCTCGACGGCCGGGGCGAGGGCTTCGACCGGGCGTGCGGGGGATCCGGCCCGGCGTGCCCCGTCGGGGACCGCCTCGTCCGCACCGAGGGCGGACTGCTCACCGAGCCCGGACCGGCGTCCCATACGGGCGCCGGGTTCGAGCACCGCGTTGGCGCCGACGAACGCCCCCTCGCCGATCGTGATCGGGGCGACCGTCACCCAGCCGTCCGCGACCTGCCAGGCGCGCAGCGAGGCCCCGTAACCGATCGCGGCGTCGCTGCCGATGGTCAGCAGGGCCGGCAGGGAGACCATGCCGGTGGCGATGGTGGTGCGTGCTCCGACACGGGCTCCGAGCAGCCGCAGGCAGGGGGCCATCATCGGGGAACCGCTGAGCGTACGCAGCGGGCTGAGGCCCAGGAGCAGGTTCACACCCCACAGGCGCAGATAGGTCGTTCCCCAGAGCGGGTAGCGGCCCGGGCGGATGCCCGCCGCGAGCGGGCGCACCAGGACGAAGGGCACGATCCAGCGCATGGCGCTGTAACCGGCCAGCGCGAGGGCGGCCAGTTCCACGATCGACCGCCCGGGGATCCCGTTGTACTCTCCGGCGTACAGGGCGACCGGCAGCGTGAACAGGAACAGCACGACGTACAGCGCCGTCGCCTGGACCAGCCCGGCGCGCGCGATCCGGCCCCCGCCGTGGCGGAGGGGCTCCGGGCGCGGTGGCGCGACCGAGGGTGCGGCGGCGGCCGAGGCGCGCAGCCGTGCCGCGAACGTCCGTACGGTCGGGTGTCCGTAGAGATCACGCAGCGTGGGGCCGGCCTCGCCGTCCCTGCCGCGCAGCAGCGACACGACCCGGGCGGCGAGCAGGGAGTGGCCGCCGAGGTCGGTGAAGAAGTCCGCCTCGGCCGACAGCTGGCCCGGGGCGATGCCGAGTACCTGCGCCCAGACGTCCCGCACCCGCGTCTCCTCCGCGCCGTGGGCGGGCACCACCGGGCCGGTCCCCGTGAGCAGGCGGCCGGTCGGGGCGGGCAGCCGCTTGCGGTCGACCTTGCCGCTGGGCATGGCCGGAAGCCGGTCGAGGACGTCCAGGTACGACGGCACCATGTAGGCGGGCAGGGTGCGGCGCAGGCGCTCGTGCAGGCGGGCGGCGAGGTCGTCGTCACCGTCATCGCCGTCGTCACCGTCGTCACCGGGGGTGTCCGGGGCGAGGTGCTCCGGGGTGCGTACGACGTAGGCGGCGAGGGTCTTGCCGTACTCGCCGTCGTCGTGCGCGTCCTGCACATGCTGCCTGTCCTGTCCGGGCGGCGTCCGGTCGTCCGGCGTCGGAGCATCCGGGGACCGCGCGTCTCCGCCCGTTCCCGGCGCCGGGACGAGGGCGGTGACCGCCTCGGCCACGCCCGGGTCCTCCAGCAGCACGTTGTCGATCTCGTCGAGCGCGACCCGGTAGCCGCGGATCTTGACCTCGGCGTCGGCCCGGCCCAGGTATTCGATCTCGCCGTCGTCGGTCAGCCGCCCGAGGTCCCCGGTGCGGTAGAGCCGGCCGCCGAAGGGCACCGTCGGGTACTCGATGAAGCGGTCGGCGGTCAGGTCCGGCCGGCCCACATAGCCGCGGGCGAGACCGGGGCCGCCCAGGCAGATCTCGCCGACCGTGCCGGGCGGTACGGGCCGGCGCCGTTCGTCGAGCAGGACCACCGAGTACGTCGGCAGGGGCCGTCCGATGGTCACGGGCCGCCCGGGAAGCAGTTCCTTCCAGGTGGCGGTGACGGTGGCCTCGGTCGGTCCGTAGGTGTTGAGGATGCGGCGTCCCGGCCTGCTCCACCGCTCGACGAGCTGCCCCGGGCAGGCCTCGCCGCCCACGACAACGGCGCGGATCCGCGGCAGTTCCCGGGGAATCGTGGCCAGCAGCGTCGGGACGCAGTACAGCACCGTGACGCCGTGCTCCTCCAGGAAGTCGGCGAGGTCGTCGCCGAGCCGCCCGGGACCGGCCGGTCCGGCGACCAGCGTGGCGCCCGCCGTCCACGTCGGCCAGATCTCCTCGATGGAGAAGTCGAACGAGACGGTCATGCCCTGGTACACGCGGTCGTGGGGGCGCACGCCGTAGACGGGGGTGACGACACGGAGGAAGTTGCAGATGCTCGACTGGGCGATCTGCACGCCCTTGGGCCTGCCGCTGGATCCCGAGGTGTACATGATGTACGCGAGCGGGTCGCTCCCGCCCGCTGTCGCGGGGGACGGGCGGGTGGTGGGCAGGGAGGCGAGTTCTCCGGCGCACGCGTCGAGGTCGATCACCCTGCACCGAGGCGGTGTCCGCGCCTGCGACCCTCCGGGGGCAAGAGACGCTCCGGGGTCGAGAGCGGACACGGTCAGCAGTACGGCGGCGCCGGCGTCGCCCAGGATGAAGGAGACCCGGTCGGGCGGGGACGCGGGGTCGATCGGTACGAACGCCGCACCCGCCTTGCCGACCCCCAACAAGGCCGCGTACAGGTCCACCGACCGCGGCAGCAGCAGCGCCACGCGGTCCCCCGGACCGATGCCCGCACGGCGCAGACAGTGGGCCACCTGGTTGGCGCGGGCGTCGAGGTCGGCGTAGGTCAGACGCCGCTCGTCACACTCGAGCGCCACCGACGACGGCGTCGTGTCACAGGCCGATTCGTAGAAGCCGTGCAGTCGGCGGGCCGGGCCCGCCTTCCTGGGGCCGGTATGACCTCCGGCTGCAGAGAGGGGCGGGGCCGAGGTGTGGGAAGCCATAGGGGCTCACTCTTTCCCGTACGCAGGGTCTTCACTCGCCTGTCGGTCACCCCTCCAGCCTGTCCGGTGCCCGCTGAGAGGGCGCTGAGAGAGCCGGGAGACGGGACGGCGCCGGACCCGGCCCTGTCCTCTGGCTCCGGAGGCACGCGTCGGCGAGGGCGGTGGGGAAGCGGCGTGGACGTTCCCGGGACGGCCCGGGCGTGCCCCGGACACCGACGTACGAGGTGGCCGGGCCGGGCGTCGGCCGCCCGGCGCGGCGGTCACGGCGGTCGGGCGGCCGACACACTCAATGGCCCCCGGTCACACAGGAGTTGACCGGGGGCTTCCCGAAGGGGCGTGTGTGGGCGTCCGGTTCAGTGGGCGATGCTGTCGATCAGGTCGCGTGCGCCCTGCCGGAGGAGGGCGACGGCGACGGAGGTGCCGAGGGTGGCCGGATCGAGGCGGCCGGCCCACTCGTGGGCATTGAGCACGGTCTTGCCGTCCGGCGTGAACACGCAGGCGCGCAGGGACAGTTCATCGCCCCGTTCGGAGCGTGCGAACCCGGCGATCGGGCTGTTGCAGTGGCCCTGCAGGACGTGCAGGAACATGCGCTCGGCGAGGGTTTCGCGGTGCGTGGCCGGGTCACCGAGGCCGCTGACGGTCTCGATGGTCTCGGTGTCGTCCTCACGGCACTGCAGGGCGAGGACGCCCGCGCCGATCGGCGGCATCATCGTCTCCACCGGCAGGATCTCGCTGGCCACGTCGGTGCGGCCGATCCGCTGAAGGCCGGAGACGGCGAGGAGCAGGACATCGGCTTCCCCGGCGGCCAGCTTGTCCAGACGGCGGTTGGCGTTGCCGCGCATCGGAACGCACCGCAGGTGCGGGTGGGACGCGGCGAGCTGCGCGGTCCGGCGCACGGAGGAGGTGCCGATACGGGTCCCGGAGGGGAGTTCGTCGAGGGTGCGGCCCGCGGGGTCGACGAGGGCGTCCCGGATGTCGTCGCGCTTGAGGAAGGCCGCGAACATCGTACCGACCGGCAGCGGACGGTCGGCGGGAATGTCCTTCACGCAGTGGACCGCGAGATCGGCCTCACCCGCCAGCAGCGCCGCGTCGACCTCCTTGGTGAAGGCGCCTTTCCCCTCTACGCGGGAGAGGTCGCCCATCCACTTGTCACCGGTCGTCTTCACCGGGATCACCTCGGTGCGCACGGTCGGGTGCAGTGCGGCCAGTTCGGTGCGGACTCGCTCCACCTGGGCGAGCGCCATGGGAGAGTCACGGGAGACGATGCGCATGAGGTCGACGGGCATGAAGGCACGATAGTCCCTCGGCCGGGGCCGCGAGGACGACTCCTGGCGTCCGGCGCGCGAGTACGTCGACGGCGTCGGTGTACCCGGCGCCCATGGCCGAATTCGGTAGGCCGCCGGGGGCCTACGGCCGAGGTCGGCGTGGCCGGGATCCTCCGGCCGCGGCCGATGTGCCCGGGGCCTTCGCGGTGACCACGGCCGCCCCGGTGTGCGGTGTCCGACGGTCAGCCGCCGACGATCTCGCTGAACCGTTCGGCGCTGATGTTGCCGCCGGAGACGATGACGCCGATCCGCCGGGGCACGGGGGCGATCCGGCGGGCCAGCAGTGCGGCCAGGGCGCTCGCGCCGCTGGGTTCGGTGACGAGCTTCATGCGTTCGAAGGCGAACCGCATGGCATCCCGGATCCCGTCGTCGCCGACCAGGGCGATCTCGTCCACCAGCCGCCGGTTGACAGAGAAGGTCAGTTCACCGGGGATGTTCGCGGCCTGGCCGTCGGCGATGGTGCGCGGCACCGGGATGGACACACGCCGGCCGGCTTCCAGGGAGCGCTTCGTGTCGTCGCCGGCCTCCGGCTCGACGCCGATCACCCGCAGGGCAGGACGGAGTCCCTTGGCGGCCGTGGCGGTCCCGGCGATCAGCCCGCCGCCACCGACCGGCACCACGACGGCGTCCAACTCCCCGACCTCTTCCATCAGTTCGAGGGCCGCCGTGCCCTGCCCCGCGATGACATGCGGGTGTTCGTAGGGAGGTACGAGCGCCAGGCCCCGGTCGGCCGCGAGCGCTTCCCCGATCGCCTCCCGGTCTCCGGTGTAGCGGTCGTAGGTGATGATCTCCGCCCCGTATCCGGCCGTCGCCTCCCGCTTGGAGCGCGGGGCGTCCTCCGGCATGACGATCACGGCGCTGGTCCCCAGCTCCCGGGCGGCCAGGGCGACGGCTTGCGCGTGGTTGCCGGAGGAGTACGCGACGATCCCCTTCGCGAGCTGCTCGGGGGACAGCCGTGACGCGGCGTTGTACGCGCCGCGGAACTTGAAGGCACCGACACGCTGGAAGTTCTCGCACTTGACGAAGACCTCGGCGCCGACCAGCCGGTCCAGGGTGCGCGAGCGCAGCACCGGGGTGCGGTGGGCCACGCCCTTGATCCGAGCGGCGGCGTCCTGCACGTCCTCCAGGGTGACGCGCTGGGTATCGGTCATGTTCGTAACTCCGTTCCGGGTCGCGGGTGAGCGCCCTGCGGTCGTCGACGCCGCCACTCTGACGCGGCTTGGAATTCTTGTCCAGAGCCTATACTCGACGTCCAATCGCTGGGAACATGGTTGCGGCACCAGGGAGACGGACGGACGACACAGGGACGGTCAGGCATGAGCGACGCCGACGACGGGCGGCCCACAGGCTCCGACGGGTCCGGTGTCCGGCCCGGAGCCACGGCGGGCACGGCGGGCCGCACGGAGTCCGGGCCGGCGGCCGGTGAGCAGGACGCGATCATCGCCGCTCTCACCCCCGTGATCGAGGGGATCGCCGCGACCCTCGGATCCTTCTGCGAAGTGGTGATCCATGACTTCCGGCGGCCCGAGCACTCCATCGTCGCCCTCGCCGGGTCGGTCACCGGGCGAGGTCCCGGCGGGTCCATGAGCGAGATCGGCATGCAGCTCCTGGCACGCGGCGACCAGGCGCGCGACGAGCTGAACTACCTCACCCGCACACAGGACGGGAAGCTGGTCAAGTCGTCGACCATGGTGCTCCGCGACTCCAGCGGCACGGCCTTCGGTGCCCTGTGCGTCAACCTCGACATCACCGCCGTCCACCAGGCCCACGCCCTGATCGGCGAGATCGCCGGTGTCACCGCCTCCCCCGCGGCCGTACCGACCACGACGTTCGGCGACGACATCGGCGCGGTGCTGGACGCGATCGTCGACGAGCGCCAGCTCCGCCAGAACAAGCCGTGGGCCCAGCTCGGCCGCGGGGAACGGCTTCAGCTGTTCCGCGATCTCGACCGGCGCGGCGTGTTCGCCGTACGCGGCGCGGTGCAGCAGGTCGCGGCACGGCTCGGCATCTCCCGGGCCTCCGCCTACACCTACCTCTCGGCGGCCCGCACCGCCGCCGACGACGACACCGGACTCCCCGACGACACTCCGTGAGCGGGCGGCGACCGCCGTGGCTCCCCTCACACAGCAGCCTGTGGTTCTCCCCACAATTCCGGCCACAAGGCGGTCCGGAGTGATGGCGGTCACCTCGCGGAACGGGCGTTTTGTCTACGTTCGACGTTCAGTGCCCCTCCCCCAGGAACCGTTGAGGCTGCTCCACCATGCTCTTCCGACCGTTCTCCCCGCGGCGCCCGGACACCGTGGACAAGCGCCGGGGCAAGCGCGCCGTCGCCTGCGCCGGTGTGCTCCTGGCGTCGGTGACGGCGCTGTTCTCGACCGGCGCCCTGCACTCGGCGCCGGCGGAAGCTGCCGCGCCGGCGGCCGGGCCCGACACCCCCGCCGCCCCCGCACCTGTGCGGCCGCACGCCACGCCACGGGTGACGTCGGCGGTGCTCGGCCTGGACGACGCGGGCCGCGAGCCCACGGTGCACGGCGACGACACCCCGTACGACACCGCGAGCATCGTCAAGGTCGACATCCTCGCGACGGTGCTGCTCCAGGCGCAGGACGCGGGACGGAAGCCGACCGCGCAGCAGCTCACCCACGCGGAGGCGATGATCCGGCACAGCGACAACGACTCCGCGACCGCGTTGTGGCGGGAGATCGGCGGCGCCCCGGGGCTGGAGGCGGCCAACAAGCGACTGGGACTGGCCGCGACGAAGGGCGGCCCCGGATTGCTGTGGGGGCTGACCCGGACGACGGCGCGGGACCAGATACTGCTGCTGCGCGCGGTGTTCGACACCGCTCCGGTGAGGAACACCGGCTCCCTGGCACTGCGCGAGGAGTCGCGGGAATACGTCCGGACGCTGATGACCCGTATCGACGGCGACCAGGCGTGGGGCGTCTCCGCGGCCACGACCTCGGGATGGGCGTTGAAGAACGGCTGGCTGCAGCGCACCGCGACCGGGCTGTGGGACATCAACAGCATCGGGCGCATCACGGTGAACGGACACCACTACCTGGTCGCGGTCCTCTCGGAGGGCAGCCCGTCGATGCAGGACGGCGTCGCTCTGGTGGAGGGCGCGGCCCGGGCCGCCGTGCGCTCGGCATCCGGCCACTGACGACACGTCAGGTGCATCCCTGGCGGCAGCGGCGCGGAACTGGACACGGCCGTCCGGCCACGGCACCGCCGCAGTCCCGGTGAATTCGGAACGGGCGGGCCGTCACCGCGGTGCGGAACCGACCGACGTGGCGGCTTGGAGGACGAGGCCGGTGACGGCGTCGGGATGGGAGATCATGGCCACGTGGGAGGAGTCGATCTCCACCGTGTGCGAGCCCGCGCGCCGCGCCTCGAAGCGTTCCTGGGCCGGGTTGATGGTCTTGTCCTGCTTCGCGACGAGGAACCAGGACGGAATCGTGCGCCAGGCGGCCTCTTTGGCCTTCTCGGAGAAGGCGGCCGTACTCGCGGGCCGCTGGGTCGCCGCGAGCGTTCTCGCCGTGCGCTCCGGCAGATCGGCGGCGAAGACCCGGTGGAGCTTGTCCGGCTGAACGTAGAGATCGGTCCCGCTCGCTCCCCCACCGGCCCGGTACGGAACGGTACGGAGGGCGCCGGCGAGTTCGCTCGGGAACATGGCGGCCAGCGACATCCCGCTCTCCCCCTTGTCCGGCATCAGGGCCGACACATACACGAGCGACCGCACCTGACTGTTCCCGGCCGCGGCGGAGCTGATCACCGCGCCGCCGTAGGAGTGGCCCACTAGCACGATCGGCCCCTTGACGGTCTTCAGCACCGAGGCGATGTAGGTGGAGTCGTTGTACAGGCCGCGCAGCGGATTGGCCGGGGCGATCACGGTGTAGCCCCGGCGTTGCAGCCGTTCGACGACTCCGTTCCAGCTGGAGGCGTCCGCGAACGCCCCGTGCACCAGGACGATGGTGGGTTTCGTGTCGGAGGTGGTGCCGGCCGCGTCGGCGGGGGCTGCCCCGACGGCGCACAGGGCCAGGGCGCACCCCACCGCGGTGACGTGCGCGCCTCGTATGCGGCGGGGTAGGCCGTGGATCGCAGATGCTGTCATGGCGTTCTCGCTTTGCTCGAGGTCTCCGTCACCCGAGTGTTCACCCGTCCGTGGCGGGCACGCCCGGCCGCATGGTCCGAACGGGTCAGGGGTGGGCCGTCGGAGTGAAAGCTGTCGGCTACCGGACCTCATCGCCCCGCAGCACCGGATCCGGTCAGGAATCCGCGGGGGGCCGTCGCCACAGGGCGGTGCCCACTCCGGCGACGAGGAGGGTCGCGCAGCCCGCGAAGACCACACCGGCGTCGCGCACTCCGAGGGCCACGGCCAGCGCGCCGATCCCGACGACGGGCAGGGAGATGCCCACGTACGCGACGACGAAGAACGCCGAGATGGTGGCGCCTCGGTGCGTGTCGGGCGCCGCGGAGCTGACCGCGGTCAGACCGGCCCGGAACGCCATGCCCTGTCCCACGCCGCCGGTCAAGGCCCCCACGAGGAGCACCGGCAACGACGCCAGCAGCAGTGAGGCCCCGATGAGCAGGAGACCGGCGACGAGCACCAGGCAGCCCAACGGCAGCGCTCGGCGCGTCCCCAGGCGGCCCAGGAGAAGCTGTCCGCAGGTCGAGGCGCAGAACACGGAGAAGACGACGGCGCCGACCGCCGCCAGATCGTGCTCGCCCAGCGTCTGGCCGAGGAAGGCCGGGGCGACCGCGGTGAACAGGCCGAGCAGCGAGAAGCCCGCGAAGGCCGCGAGGGCACAGGGCCCGAACACCCCGCGCACCTCGGGCGGGACCGTCAAGCCCTGCGGCCGCAGCGGGGGCCGGGGGCCGGCACGGCGCACGGTCTCCGGCAGCAGAACGGTGACCACGGCGGCGGCCGCCAGGAGCCCCAGATGAACGAGAAAGGGCAGTTTGAGCGGCCAGGGCGCGTACTGGGCGAGGACGCCGGAGACCAGGGGACCGAGGCCGAGGCCGCCCATGTTCGCCGCGGTCGCCGCGAAACCTGCGCGGGCCTGTCGCTCCGGCGGTGCCAGTTCGAGGACGGCCGCGGTGCCGGTGCCGCTCAGCAGGCCCGCGGAGAACCCCGACAGGACCCGTCCCACATACAGCAGCGGCAGTCCGCCCTCGCCGAGGAAGCACACGGCGCTGAGCGCGGCCAGCCCGAGCGCGCCCAGCAGCACCGGGCGTCGCCCCAGCAGATCGGAGAAGTCACCGGCCACCAGCAGGGCGGCGATGACGCCCACGGCGTAGACGGCGAAGACCACGGTGACGATCAGCTCGGAGAACCCGATCTGCTGGCGGTACAGCCCGTACAGCGGCGTCGGCAGGGTGGTGCCCAGCATGCCGACGGCGAAGACACCCGCCGCGGCCACGTACCCGGGCCGACGGGCCGGTCGACGTCGCTCGGTGGCGCAGCTCATCACCTCCCACCCTAGGTTTCCGGCCCGGCGCGGCACGGTGTGCAGGGCCGGGCGGGTGTCATGGCCGCGCGGTCCGGGCGTCCCGGGAGAGACAGCGCCGGACGGGTGACGGCCCCATGGGTGACTCCCGCACGGGACACCGCACACTGCCGCACCCTCCGGCCAGGGGTAAGTGCCGTGTCAAGCACGGAACTTGGGAAGGGCCACGCCCTTGGCCGCCGGGCGACGTGCCGCGGACGAAGACGGCGCCGGGCACGTCCTGACCGGCTCGGACGTGCTAAGCGAGGGCTATGAGACAGTCCCGAATCGCGGCATGTGTGTCCTCGCTCCTCCTCTCCGCCGTCTGCACCCTCACGGGTACCGGGCCGGCGCAGGCCGTCCCGCAGGCAGCGGCCACGGGTTACGTGGCCCTCGGGGATTCGTACTCCTCCGGGGTCGGCTCCGGCGGCTACTTCGCCTCCAGCGGCGACTGCCTGCGCAGCAGTCGGGCGTATCCCGCCCTGTGGGCCGCGTCCCATCCACGGTCGTCGTTCAGCTTCACCGCGTGCAACGGGGCCCGCACCAGCGATGTCATGGACCGCCAGCTCGGCCCGCTCAGCGCCCGTACCGGTCTGGTCAGCGTCACTGCCGGCGGCAGTGACTCGGGCTTCGGCCATGTCATGACGACCTGTGTGCTGCGCGGCCCCGCCGCATGCCAGTCCGCCGTGGCGGAGGCGCGCACCTACATGGACAGCACCCTCCCGCGCGACCTGGACCGTCTCTACACGACCATCAGGAGGAAGGCCCCGGCCGCCCATGTGGTGGTCCTCGGCTATCCGCACCTGTACAAACTGCGCGGCACCTGCGCGGCCGGCCTCGCCGACACCTCACGGTCCGCCCTGAACAGCGCCGTCGACCACCTCAACACCGTGACCGCGAAGCGCGCCGCCGACCACGGGTACACGTTCGCCGACGTACGCGCCGCCTTCACGGACCACGAGATCTGCTCCGCCAGCCCCTGGGTGCGCAGCGTCAGCCTGCTGGCGCCCGTCGAGTCGTACCATCCCACCTCACTCGGGCAGTCCCGCGGCTACCTCCCCGTCTTCACGCGCACCGCGTGACGGCCGCCCCACAAGCGCCGGGCGCGGGTCGGGGCGGAGCGCCCGGGACGTCTTCGGCGACGGACATCGCGTCGCCCTGTCCTGATCCGCCCTCTGGCGGACGCGCGTAGATCTCGGGCACCATCTCCCTGCACCACCTGCACAGCCGACCCACAAGGCATACGGCCCGACCGCAGGAAGGTCCCAGCATGAAGATGCGCTCCGCCCTCACGGCCCTCGCACTCACCGTCGCGCCCGGCCTCGCCGTACTCGGCGGCGCCGGGGACGCGCTCGCCGCCCAGGACGGCGCCCAGGCCGTCACCAAGATCTCCCACGCCACGGCCACCTCGATGTTCCGTCAGGTCGGCATCACCTGGTCGTCCTCCGGCAACTGCTCCGACCGCAACAACCCGACCTGTACGTCCTTCGAACAGCTCAACCTCGCCACGGCCCAGGGTGCCCAGACCCTCAAGCAGGCCACCGGCTGCGCGCTGAACATCACCGGGGGCACCGAGACCGGGCACGCCTCCGGCACGTACTCGCACTGGAACGGCTACAAGCTCGACTACGGCAAGAACACCTGCGTCACCAACTACATCCAGGGCACCTTCACCTACATCGGCCTGCGGGGTGACGGCGCACCCCAGTACCAGTCAGGTTCCGGCAACGTCTACGCCGACGAGGGCAGTCACTGGGACGTCCTCTACTACAACTGCGGAGGCTGCTGACCCCCGCCGCGGCAGACCGTGCCCCCGCCCCCTCGCCGGATGCGGGGGCACGGCCATGGCCCCCCACAGACTCACGCCGCCACACATTCTCCATGCTTTCATCACTTCTCACCCACTTCACGCTTACCCGTCGGATAGGCTCCTCGCGCTCCATTCGCACTCCGAGGGGGGATTCCTCATGCGTATACGCGCCGTTCTGGCCGCTGCCGCCGCCACCGCCGGGACGTTCATCGCCGTCGCCGCCGTCCCGGCGCACGCCACCGAGTACTCGTCGGCCGTGAAACTGACGGGTGTTCAGTACGACGCGCCCGGGCGGGACTCCAACAGCTGCTCCACGGGCAACACGCGGGACGAGTACCTGACGATCAAGAACTACTCCCGCAGCACGACGGTCAATCTCAAGGGCTATGTGGTCAAGGACGCCACCGGCAACCGCTTCGCCTTCCCCGCCAACCACTACCTGGAGCCGGGCGACTATGTGAAGCTGCGCGGAGGCAAGGGCACCGACTCCGACGCCAAGAACGTCGTCTACCGCCAGAACTGCAACTTCATCTGGAACAACGACAAGGACACGATCTACCTGTACAAGCCCTCCGGAAGCCGTGCCGACGTCCACTCCTACACCAAGTCCGGCTCGGACCCCGACGGCAACGGCTACATCACCTTCCACGGCTGACGTCCCGTCACAGGATCTTCGCCGTCCGGCACTTCCCTCCGCCCTGGGCCGGCGGCCCGCGGGATCCCGGCGCACCAGCGGCAGGCCCGCGCGCTGCGGCCAGGTGCCGCCCCGGCACCGGGCCGCCGTCATCGAGGCCGCCCGGACCGCGCCTCCACGCCGCGGGTCACGGCGCCGGGGGCAGCCGGAGACCGTGCAGGTCCTCCGGCAGGGGGCCCGCGGGCCGGAACACGGGCGCCGCTTCACCGTCGGCGGCCGTCGCGGGCGCGTCGGTGAGCCGCATACGCTCCCTGAGCCGCCCGTAGAAGTTGGCGGGGGCCAGCCTGACCAGGCGCAGCGGGCGCGGCGCCGCGGCCACCCCGATCCAGTCACCGGGTTCGAGGATGCCGCGCGACTGCCCGTCCACGCTGACCGCGGCCCGGCCGGAGTGGGGCAGCACCCGCAGCGCGATCGGCTCGTCGAGGTTGGCGATCACCGTGCGGTTGAACGTCATGTGCGGGGCTACGGGGGTGAAGACCAGGGCCCTCATCCGCGGGGAGAGCACCGGTCCGCCCGCGGCGAAGCTGTAGGCGGTCGAGCCGGTCGGGGTGGCGAGGATGACGCCGTCGGCCGAGTACGAGGCCAGCAGCCGGCCCGCGATGTACACCCCGACGCCGACCTGCCGGTCCCGCGCCAGTTTCTCCACCACGACGTCGTTCAGGGCGTTGACGTCCAGCGGGATCCCCCACGAGGCCTCCTCCCCGGCGTCCGCCTCCGGCTGCGGCTGGGGCGGCGGCAGCGCCGGGCCCCGCCCGTAGCACAGGGTCTGCTCCATGCCGGCGGGTATCTCCAGCAGCCTGGAGGACCGCATCATCAGCATCATGCGTTCCTCGCACTCGGACCTTCCGGCCTGAATCGCCTCCAGTGCCTGCGCCACCTCGCTGACCGGGGTTTCGGTCAGGAAGCCGACCCGGCCCACGTCCACGCCCAGCACCAGGGCGTCGTTCTTGGCGGCGATGCGCGCGCCACGCAGGAACGTGCCGTCCCCACCGAGGGTCACGATGAGGTCCGGACCGCCCGCCGCCTGCACTTCCTCACGTGCGTGACGGCGGCCTGCCCCGTCGTGCCACACATCGATGTCGGCGCACCCGATACCGTGCCGCGCGCACCACTCCCGTACCGTCCGCGCCCCGGCGACCGCCTGTGGACGGCCCCCGTGCACGACAAGTCCCACCCGCCTGATCGGCATGACACCACCTCCCGGCCGCCGTTCCCGCACCGGGCCGGAAGCGGTCACCCCTGTTTCCGGTGAAGCCTGCCGCGGGAGAGCGGTCCGTTCCCCCCATCGTCGCGCAGCGGGAGCCGCGCCTCCTCCCGTGTGGGAGGCGGGAAACCCGGCCACGGACCCCCGAGCGGACGGGGAGCCGGCGTTTCACCCGGTGACCGGGACGGCCCGCGGCACGGACAGCCGCCTGCGGCGTCCGGGGGTGGTGCACCATGCCGTAGCTGCTGGTTGAGGCTCCGGGGACGTAAGGTGAAGAAAGTGCCGGCTCTCCCACAGCCGCTTCCCCTGGTGCGGGGCTCCTGTGAGAGGCCGCGGGCCGCAAGGAGCGAGGCATGATCCATTCAGCCGATATCCGCGAATGGCGCAACCATGACGTGGTGGACCCCAAAGGGCGCAGGATCGGAGCTCTGGAAGCGGTCTACGTGGACACCACCACCGACGCGCCGGCCATGGCCACCGTCCGTACGGGGCTGCCGACCCGGCAGCGGCTCGTCTTCGTCCCCCTCGACGGGGCGACCCTGGGGCCGGGCTATGTCAAGGTGGCGCATTCAAGGGGTCTGGTGAAGAAGGCTCCGTCCATGGGTCTGGACGACATCCTGCCCGCCGAGCGGGAGGCGGAGATCTTCCAGCACTACGACCAGGCCTACGCGCCCGGGGCCGACCGCGGGCGCCGCCTCGCACGGCGCTGACCTGCTATGGCGCCGACCGGCCCGCCGATCGCCGGCGATCCGTCATCCGCACCACCGGCCGGAGGATGTGTTCTCTCATGGCGTTCCTAGCGTTCTTCCTGTTCCTGATCCTCGCGGCGGTCGCCCTCGGGCTCATCGGCGCGGTGATCAAAGGGTTCTTCTACCTCCTGATCATCGGAGTCGTGGTCTTCGTGGCGAGCCTCGCGCTCTCGGGTTTCCGCTGGTCCCGCCGCTGGCATCGGCACACGGTCCGGTGAGGTCGCCGCGGTGGGGCGCGCCGGAGTGGGGCGCGCCCCTGCCGGTCCGGCTCAGCCGTGTTCGCGCTGGCAGGCGGCGAGGAGAAAGAGCCAGATCTCGCTGACGGTCGGGAAACAGGCGACCGCGTGTCTCAGCCGTTTCAGCGGCACCTCACCGGCGACCGCGACGGTCGCCGAGTGCAGCAGCTCGCTGATGCCCGGCCCGACGAAGGTCACCCCCAGCAGGACCTCCCGGTCCTGGTCGACGACCAGCCGGGCGTGGCCTTGGTAGCCGTCGGCGTAGAGGTTGGCGCCCTGGGCGGCGTTGAAGGGCACGTCGACGGTCCTGACCCGGTGGCCGGCCCGGGCCGCCTGCTCGGCGCTCAGGCCCACCGCGGCGGCCTCGGGATCGGTGAAGAAGACCTGGGGCACGGCATGCTGGTCGGCGGTGGTGGCGTGGTCGCCCCAGGGCGCGTCGTCCAGCGGGCGTCCGGCGGCGCGGGCGGCGATGGCGTCGCCCGCGGTGCGGGCCTGGTACTTGCCCTGGTGGGTGAGCAGGGCACGGTGGTTGACGTCCCCGCAGGCGTACAGCCAGTCGCCGTCGACATCGCGGACCAGGCAGGTCGTGTCCACGTCCAGCCAGGATCCGGGGGTCAGGCCGACCGTGTCGAGGCCGATGTCGTCGGTGGCGGGCGTCCGGCCGGTGGCGAACATGACCTCGTCGGCCTCCAGTTCGCTGCCGTCGTCGAGGGTGAGCGTGACGGGCCCCTGCGGCTGCGGGCGCCGCAGCGCGGTCACCTGACGGCCGATCCGCACATCCACACCCGCCTCGGTGAGCCCGCGCTCCAGCAGCTCCCCCGCGATGGGTTCCATCCGGGGCAGCAGGGCGCGGCGGGCGAGCAGGGTGACCTGGGAGCCGAGGCCCTGCCAGAGGGTGGCCATCTCGACGCCGACCCCGCCGCCGCCGACGATCACGAGGCGGGCGGGCACGGTGCTGGAGTCGGTGCCGTGCCGGTTGGTCCAGGGCCGGGCCTCCCGGATGCCCGGCAGGTCCGGCAGAAACGGCCGGCTGCCGGTGGCGACGGCCACGGCGTGCCGGGCGGTCAGGGTCTGGCGCGCGCCGTCGTCCCTGGTGACCGTGACCCGGCGCGGGCCGTCGATCCTGCCCTGCCCGCGGAACAGGTCGGCGCCCATGGACTTGACCGCTTCGGCCTGCCCGCTGTCGTCCCAGTCGGTGACGTAGTGGTTGCGGCGGGCGAAGACCCGTTCCGTGTCGATCCGTCCGGTCACGGCCTGCCGGGCGCCGTCCACGCGGCGGACGTCGGCCAGGGCGATGACCGGCCGCAGCAGCGCCTTGCTGGGGACACACGCCCAGTAGGAACACTCACCGCCGACGAGTTCACGCTCCACCACGGCCACGGAGAGCCCGCCCGCGCGGGCGCGGTCGGTGACGTTCTGGCCGACCGGACCGGCACCCAGCACGATCACGTCATAGGTGGCGTCACCGGCTTCCTGGTTTCCGCCTGCCTCGCTGTTTCCGGCTGCTTCGCTCATTTCTCCCTCGCATCCTGGTCAGGGCTGCCCGGCACGGCCGCGCGGCCTCGTGCGGATCGGCGGATGCGACATGGGCGCCGTCGTGGCCCGCGTATCCGGGCGCGGAATCCGGGGTGTGCGCCACCGGCCGGGAGACCGGCGGACAGACACGGCCCCCAAAGCGGGAAACGCCTCCGTGCGCATCCCGGGCCATGTAACCGCGCGGTGTCCGCCGACCACGGCACCCCGGCCCCACGCCTCACCAAGAGCGTGCAGAAGTGCCACATTCGGCCGCACGGGAACGCCGTGGCCGGCACCCGATCCGTGGACGACTGCCGCACGGCCAGTCGGGAGACCGGGGCGCCCCCGCGCGGCGCAGACGCGTGGACACAACAGACGGCCCCTCTCCGTACGGGACGGAGAGGGGCCGGGTGTCTACTGGTGTCCGGTGAGCCGGCGTCAGCCCTGGCGGGCCTTGAAGCGCGGGTTCTTCTTGTTCACGACGAAGACCACGCCCCGGCGGCGTACCACCTGGGCTCCGGGCTTGGACTTCAAAGAGCGCAGGGACTTGCGTACCTTCATTGCTGTCTTCTCCTCTCGCACGCCACGTGATCGGCCGTCAGCGCTGGGCCGGGGCCGTACGGCCGTAGCGCCGTTCGAAGCGCTCCACGCGGCCGGCGGTGTCCATGACGCGCGAAGTGCCGGTGTAGAACGGGTGGCTCGCCGACGAGATCTCCACGTCGACCACCGGGTAGGTGTTGCCGTCCTCCCACTCGACGGTCCGGGTGGGCTGTGCCGTCGAGCGGGTCAGGAACGCTGTGTTCGCGGCGCGGTCCCGGAAGACCACCGGCCGCAGTTCGGGGTGGATGCCAGTCCTCATGGGAGTTTCCTTTCTCGTGGCCGTTCGTGCGTGTCTCGTGGCCGTCGGTGGGCCGACCGGGACTCGGTTCAGCGCTCCTCGCGGAAGAGGACGTGCTGGTTGGCCACCGGGTCGTACTTGCGCAGCACCAGCCGGTCGGGGTGGTGCTGACGGTTCTTGCGCGTCACATAGGTGACGCCGGTACCGGCCGTGGACTTCAGCTTGACGACCGGGCGAGCGTTGCTGCGTGCCATGAGGTTCTCCCTTCACCCACATCCGCGATCCTGACTCGCGCATGTCAGCTACGTGGTCTGTAACAGCGGCCCCCTCCCTCGCATTCCCGGCGGACTCGGCGGATCGCGGATGCGGGCCCGGTACGCGGCGCGCGGCGAAGGACTCGATGCCGCAGGGCGCCGCCCGGGCGGGGAGCGGCTCCCGAGCCGTGGCCGCTCGGCGCGGTGGGTGACCAGCACCTACCCTCGGTGACTACCGTCGAGAGGAGCGGTGATGGAGGAGCACGGAGCGTCGGACGACAGTCCGGGCCGGACGATGCGGGTCGCGGTGGTGGTGCTGGTGGCCGCGTCCGGTGCGGTGGAGACCATCTCGTTCACCGCGCTCGACCATGTCTTCGCCGGTGTCATGACGAGCAACCTCGCCCTGCTGGGGATCGCGATCGGCCACGGCGGCGGTACGGGAGTCACCTCCGCCGTGCTGGCCCTGGCGGGGTTCGGCGCGGGCGCCGGGGTGGTGGCCTGGGTGACCCACGGCCGCACGGGCGGCGCCACGCACTGGCACCCCCGGGTGATGCTCTGTCTGATCGGCGAGGCCGTGCTGCTCGCGCTGGGAGCGGCTGTCTGGGCGGCCTCGGGCGGCGCGCCCACGGGGGTGGCCCGGGACGCTCTGCAGTGCGGGGCGGCGGTGGCCATGGGCGGGCAGGCCGCGGCGATGGTGGCCGCGGGACGGGCCGCCGCTCCCACCACCTATCTGACCGGGACGCTTGCCACGTACATCGTGCGCGGCGTCGGACGGGCGCGACCGGACGGATGGGTGCCCGCCCGGCTCGGGGCGCTCATCGCCGGTGCGGCGGCTGCCATGGCGCTGCGCCAGGTGGCGCCCTCATGGGCCGGGGCGCTCCCCTTCGTACTCGTCGCGGTCGCCACGCTCGTCGCGGCCCGGCCTCTGCTCCTGCACCGGTCGGCGGCGGGTGAACGACAGGCGTAGGCGACGGCCTGGGCACGACGTCGGCGGCCCGGACACGACATCGGCACAGGCCCGGCGTTCGTCCGCGGCGGCCGCAGCGCCTCGGGGCCGGAGCAAGCGCTCACAGGGCCGTGGGGCGCGTCTGCGGGACCTCCAGGGCCACCACGGCCTCACTCGTGTACACCAGGAAGGTCAGCGTCTCCTGGAAGTACAGCCGCACGCTGTTGTCGTCGTGCGACAGGTACCCGATCGACAGGTCCTGGCCGATGCGCAGGTCGAAGTCGCCGCCCCGCGTGGACAGCAGGAAGGCTCCGTCAATGGCGGGCGCCCACACGATGTCGCCGTCCAGGAGCCGGGCCATGTGGTCGATGACCGGATAGCCGTAGTCGGAGGTCTCGCTGACGGCGGTGTACGCCTCCGCGCTCAGTGCCAGGGTGTAGGCGCCGCCCACACCCGCGAGCCGCAGCGCGCTCACGGCCTGGCTGACGGCATTGGGGTACTCGGGCACCGCCTCGGGCAGGACCAGCGGCGGATTCGACGAGCTGTCGCGCAGGCCGGCGATGCCCGCGGCCGCGTAGCCCTCGAACACCGCCCGGTCCTCGGCATACGCGATCCGGCGGGCGGCGTCCTTGACCGGTTGCCAGTCGGCGTCCTTGGCTCCGCGTGCGACGTCGTCGACCTGCCGGCGGTCGACGGTGAACGGAACCCGCAGTTCGACGAGCGGCTGGAAGAGGCGGGTGTGGGCGATGACCCCCTCGGCGGGGCCGTCGACGGCTTGGAGGTGTCCGGTGCCCACACCGGACAGGTCGGGACCACCGGGCTCGGGGACATCGACGATCCGGCGGGCCGCCACATGGCGTCGGAACGTGCGGCCGGCCTCCTCCTCCAGATCGGCCCAGGCCTCGGCGGAGACGGGCGCGAGTTCGCGGTGAAGGTTGTTCATCGGCCCAACCGTCCTTCATGGCTGCGTCTCATGACTGCGTCTCACGACTGCGTTGTATGACCGCCCTTCATGTCGCCGATCCCGAGGGAACCGTCCCGGACCCGCGCCGGTACGCAGGGCGCGGTGTCGCTGCCGTCGTCGCTCTCGTCCCGGGGCGTGTCGGTCCCGTGCGGGGACGACGGAGCCTCGCACGGCGGCGGGCCGGACTCCTCGCGGGGCGTGCCCGCCTCGCACGACGCGATCAGGCCGGGCGGATCGGGCAGGTCGTCGAGGAAGTCGCTGCTGGGGACGTAGAACAGCGAGCCGGTGACCGGGGTGGAGAAGTCCAGGATCCGGTCGTGACTCGCCGGAGGTGCGCCCAGGAACATCCGCTCCAGCATCCTCTCCGTCACCGCCGGGGTCCGGGCGTACCCGATGAAGTACGTGCCGAACTCGCCCTTCCCGACGGTGCCGAAGGGCATGTTGTCGCGCAGGATCTCGTGCTTCGTGCCGTCGGGATCGACGATCGTGTTCAGCGCGACGTGCGAGTCGGCCGGTTTGACCTCGTCGTCCAGCTCGACGTCGGACAGTTTCCGACGGCCGATGACCAGCTCCTGCGCTTCCACCGGAAGGGCGTTCCACGCGTCCAGATCGTGGAGGTACTTCTGGACGATGACATAACTCCCGCCCGCGAAAGCCGGATCCTCGTCCTCGACCAGAACGGCCGCGGCCGCCGCCGGCCCGGTGGGGTTCTCCGTTCCGTCGACGAAGCCGAGCAGGTCGCGCACATCGAAGTACTTGAACCCATGCACCTCGTCGCGCACCGTGACGGCGCCCCGCAGCCGGTCCATGATCTCGGCGGCCAGCGCGAAGCACAGATCGAGCCGTGCGGCGCGGATGTGGAAGAGCAGGTCACCGGGCGTCGACACGGCGCGGTGGACGGGCCCGGACAGTTCCCGGAAGGGGTGCAGTTCCGCAGGGCGCGGCCCGGTGAACAGGCGGTCCCACGCGGCGGAGCCGATGCCCAGGACACAGCTCAGCCTTCCGTCCGGCTCGGCCCGGAAACCGACCGCGCGCCGCAGTCCGTTCAGGTCGGCCAGCAGATCCCGCACCACCGGCTCGCCCCCTGTGCCGATCGTCGCCACCAGGAAGATCGCCGCGGTGGTCAGCGGGGACAGCACCGGCTGGGGAACGGGCTCCCGGGGGCGTCCTGCCATGGGCCACTCCTCCTCCCGGCGGCCGCGAGCGGGACGCCGGAGCGCGGTCGACGATCGGTGCCGGGCCCGTACGGTCTCCACCCCGCAGCCCGGCGGGATGCCGCCCGGCCGACCGGCGTGCGGGACCTGACGGAAGACGTCCTTTCACTTTAGGGCGGCCACCGTGCCCTCTGCCACCGCGGCGTCCCGTCCCGGCTCACGGTCAACGCGGGCAGGTGACTGCGGCCGGCCACCGGGGGCGGGGTGTCCAGGTTCTCGGCCGGCGAGGTGAAGCCGACACCGCGGACGACCGTCTGTCCGTGGTCTCTATCCGTGGTCCGGACTTGGTCGGGCGCTGTCGTTCGAGGTTGTTTCGGGTTTCGTGTGGAGGACTTCGCGGGCCTGTTCGGCGGCGCGGGTGATGCTCTCGCTGATGAAGTCGAGGAAGCGGGCGATGTTCTCGAGGCGGGTGGCGGCGGGCGTGTGGGGGCCGAGGACGGCGACACCTTGGCGTGCGGTTTCGACGAGTTGGTCGTTGGATCGGGCGCTGGCGATCGTCGCCTGGTAGAAGAGTTCGTCGTCGACGATGTAGCGGTCGCGGCGGCGTTCGTCGCGCTCCCGGCGGACGAGGCTCTGACTCTCCAGGAAGGCGATCGCTTTGGAGATGGACGCCGGGCTGACCTGGAGGCGCTGGGCGAGTTGGGACGCGGTGAGGCTGCCCGCGTCGGTGATGAACAGACACGTCAGCACCCGGGCCGTCATCTTGGGCAGGCCCGAAGCCATGAGGACGGTGGTGAGCGTCTCCTCGTACTCGGTCACGGCCTCGGCATCACGTCCGTGTGGCTGAGGAACTGACTCCGACGCTCGGGAGGAGACGGGCCTGCGCCGGTGGGCGCGGCGTTCGGTGGCGCGGTGGGCCAGGTCGGCGCGGTAGGCGGTGGGGCCGCCGTTGCGCATCACCTCACGCGTGATCGTCGAGGTCGGACGGTCGAGGCGTCGAGCGATCTCGGCGTAGGGGAGGCTGTCGGCCAGCCCCAGCGCGATCTGCCGGCGTTCCTGCTGGGTGAGCCTGCCTCCCGGCATCGCGGTCTCCTTGGTGATCCTCGTGGCGGCCCCCGATCCCCCCACCATAGCGTTCACTTCTCTCCCATTGCAATGACCCGGACAGTCTCCGTTGCATTACTGAGGAGATCGTTGCAACAGTTTCCCATCATCTACCTGCGCATATACTGGTCTGATGCAACAGATCCATTGCCCGTACCTGGAAAGCAACGTAGCGTTTCCAATGTCAGAAACAACGAACGAGCACGGGAGAGCACGATGCAGAAGTTCGACACCCCGGCCCCGATCTCCGCCGTCCTGGACATCCCCGCCGGACGCATCCAGTTCATCGCCGCCGACCGCGCCGACACCACCGTCGAGGTCCTGCCCGCCAACCCCTCCAAGAGCCGCGACGTCCAGACCGCCGAGCAGACCACCGTCGCCTACGCCGACGGCGTCCTGCGGATCCGCACCCCCGAGCCCAAGAACCAGCTCTTCGGTCCCTCCGGATCCCTGGAAATCACCGTCCAGCTGCCCGCCGGCTCCCGCATCGAGGCCAAGGCCGCCAGCTCCGAACTCCGCGGCGTCGGCCGCCTCGGCGACGTCACCTTCGACGGCGCGTACCACCAGATCAAGATCGACGAGGCCGCGAGCGTCCGCCTCACCGCGATCGACGGCGACGTCGAGGTCGGCCGGCTGAGCGGCCCCGCGGAGATCAGCACCGCAAGGGGCGACATCCGGATCGCCGAGGCCGTGCGCGGCACGGTCGTGCTCAGCACCCAGTCCGGCGACATTTCGGTCGCCGCCGCGGCCGGCGTCTCGGCCACCCTGAACGCCGGCACCGGCCACGGCCGCATCAGCAACGCCCTCAAGAACGATGGCACCGCCGATCTCGACATCCGCGCCACCACCTCCCACGGCGACATCACCGCCCGCGGCCTCTGAAAGGCAGAGGCCAGGATCGCCTGGTTGGTCCCACCGCGATCGAAGCATGCGGCGCAGCGGAGTTACGACATCGCCGTCGCGAAACGGACCCGATCGCCCCTGGTCAATCCGGCGCACCTGCTGCGCAGACGCCGTCTGTTCGGCTGCCGGCCGGGGTGAGGTCTTTCTCCGGTCGGGTCAGGTCTCGGCCGGCGAGGCGGCACAAGCGGTCCTTCCACTGCTCCGGGTCCAGGGGGAGGAGGACCGCGTCGGATCCTTCGATGTCCGCGAGCAACCGGCCGTCTCGGCTGATGTCTCCGGTCACCCCGTTCGCCAGAGGGAAGCGGTACCGCTCGGTGCGGTCCGGCACGTTCCACACCACGTATTCGTTTTTGGTGCTTTGCACACCCAGAGTCTGGGGTGACGAGAAGGCGGTGAGCCAGAGCACGCCGGTGTGGGCGAGGTCGGGAAGCCACCGGTTGTGGTCCACGTCCCGCAGGAGCACCTGGCCGTCATAGGTGAGGATGGCCAGGTAGCGGCCGGTGGGATCGAAGCCGAGTTGTTTGACGGTGCCGGCGGGGACGGGGATGGCAGCGACCTGGTCGCCGCTGTCGAAGTCCCAGAGGACGACTTTGTCGCCGAGTACGGACAGGGCCGCCTGGGCGTGTCGGGGCCGGGCGATGCCGATCGTGTTGGCTGCGGCGGCGGAGATGTCGACGGGTTCCTGTACGGGGGGACGGTAGGACTCGCCTTCCTGGCGTCCTGTCTTCACGTTCCAACGCGAGACGTAGGAGGCCGCTGAGATCACCACGTGGTCGTCGTCGGTGAAGGTGAGGGCGGGCGAGGCAGCCATGAGGCCGGTGAGCGTGTTGTGGGCGGCGGGGTCGGTGCCGGGCGGCAGCGGTACGTCGATGTGGCCGGCCGGGGAGAGGTCGGGCAGGTTCCACTCCAGGACGACGCGGGCGTCCTGGCTGGTGGTCAGCAGTCGTGTGCCGTCGGGCGTGAAGGCGGCGTATTGCCGGGCCAAAGGGCGGGGCGGGCGTACCCCGGCGAGTTGCCGGTGGCTGCGCATGTCCCACAGTCGCAGCCCGTTGCCGTCAGGGTCGACGGTGGCGACCCGCGCGGTGTCGGCATCGGCGGTCTTGACCAGACTGGTGAGCATGGCGCTGTCGAAGGCGGTCGGTACGGGAATGCGGGCTGTCACCACGGTGCCACCGGTGCTGAGCGCGACTTTGAGGTTCCCGGGCTCTCCTGCGAGCGCCACTGCGGGAACCTGGTCCTCGCCGGTGGCGGTCCGGTCCAGCTCGGATGCGCCGGGCAGTTCGATGACGCTGCGGTGCCCCGACTGCAGATCGAGCACGAGCAGTTGCAGCCGTGCCAGTTGACTGCCGATCCGCGACACGGGGTTGAGCAGATAGCGGCCCGTACGGTCGAGACGGGGCGCGTACAGCGGACAGATCTGGCTGATCTGCTGGGGCCCGTACTGGTGTGCCGGCTTGGCGGAGCCGGTCAGGTCCCAAACCTGCAGCACACCGTCCGATGTACAGCCGACGAGGGTGCGGCCGTCCCCGCTGACGGCCGCCTTCCCGATGGCTCTTGTCCCCGAGGGGCCCGCTGTCCGCACTCCGCTGCCCAGGTTCCAGCGGACCAGACGCCCCTGGGCGCCGTCGTCCCCGGTCGAGTCCTGTGGCACGACGCGGCCGATAATCTGGTCGTCGGCGGGTCCGAACCAGGCCTGTGCCACCTCCCATCCGCCGGGTGCGGGCAGCGCCCGGCCCACCTGGTGCCCGGTGCTCGTGTCCCAGACCCGTACGCCCTCGCGGGGTAGGGCGGCCAGCAGCCTTCCGCCGCTGCCGTCGAAGGCCAGCACGGTGGCACCGCGAGCGTTCTTCCTGACGTCGGCGACCGTGCGCAACCGCTTGACGCGGAAGGTGCTGCCGTCGGGTGAGGTCCGCACCCCCAGGGAAACCAGCCCTCTGCTGGTGGCGCGGGCCATCATGCGGCCGTCGGGTGAGAGGGCGGCCAGGCGGCTGGACCCCACCACGCCATGCACGGCCCGCGTTCCGCCCTGGGTGACCTTCACGTCCAGCGTCTCACCGTCGTCGAGCAGGGCCTGCACCCGGCTGCCGTCCTCCGTCATGGCGATGTCCCTGACCATGCCCTTGCCTTCGAGGACGATGCGGTCGACGTTCCGCAGCCGCAGAAACTCTTCGATCAGCGCCGTCCGGGCCTGCGGACCGTCCGCGGTGTGAAAGGCGGTGCTCGCCAACAGCGCCGAGGTGACCACGGATACGTCGTCGAGTTGCTCGGCGCGGGCGGCGAGCTGTTCGGAGGCGGCCTGGCGCAGCTGACCGTCGAGTTCCCGGTTCCGTGCGACGTAGAGGGCGGAGGCCACCAGCGCCACCACGGTCAGCCCGACGAGGGCGGTGATCGCCCACCGCTTCTGCCGCGCCCGCCGGCGCTCTTGTCCCTGTTGCTCGGCCTGGCGGTGGGCGCTGTCCTCGATGTACTGCCGCTCCTCGGCGGTCAGTTCCCGTGCACGGGATTGCAGCTGCTGCTGCGCCTTCTTCAGCGGCTCACCCCTCAGCAGTTGTTCCGCAGCCTGCCCGTGCTGCTTCCACCGGTCTACGTCCACGCGCAGCGCGGCCCGCCATGCCAGGAAGTCCCGATTGACCCGGACCCGTTCGGCGAGTCTGGGCCATGCGCCGATCAACGCCTCATGGGCCAGTTCGACCGTCTGCCGACCACTGGGGTCGCTGCCGGTGACGAGTAGGCGTTCCCCTGCGAGCAGTTGGGCCAACCGCCAGCGTTCCGTGCCCGCTTCGTCGCGAGTGAGCACATGGCGCAGCGGGGCCTCCCCGCCGGGGAGCAGCCGGACCAGAGAGGTCAGCAGCCCGAGCGCCTCCTCCTCGTCCTCGGCTCGCACGCGATCCCGCCAGACCCGCTCGGCGTGCCGGCCGAGAGCTCCTCGCACACCGCCGATTTCCCCATACGTGGCAAACCGCATCCGCCCCGCGGACCGCTCCCGCCACAGCCGGGCCAGGACGAAGCCCAGCAGCGGCAGAGCACCCGGCTCATCACCCGTGTCGTCCAGCAGCCGCTCCACGAGCCCGGCCTCGTAGGTCACCGCGGGCATCGACGCGATCGGTTTGGTGACGACCTCCTCCAACTGCCGCCGCGACATCGCGGTGAGCGGCCGCACCGCACCGCGCGCGAGCGCCGGGCCCATCCACGGATCCGACAGAGCCGTCTCCATGAAGTCGGCCCTGAGCGTGAGCAGTACCCGCACATCGTCCGGTGCCGGCACCGGGAAGAGCACCTCGGCGACGTCGCGGACAGCCTGCTGCGGGCCGGTGAGGAGTTCCTCGGCCTGGTCCACGACGACGAGCAGTCCCGAAGCCGACGCCCCCAGCGCCAGGCGGAACGTCTGCGCCAACCCCCTCTGGCGCAGCGAGACCTCCAACGCCTCGACCTCCGCAAGGCGAGCGGCCCCTCGCAGTTCGGCGTGGGCCGTCCCGGCCAGTTCGGAGGCCAGGAGGCTGTGGATCGAGGCTCCCTTGCCGGCGCGCAGCACCACGATCTCCTGACCGATACGCCGCAGTTCGGGCACCACGCCGGCCAGCGCCAACGACGACTTGCCGCACCCGGAGGGGCCGACGACGGTGACGCTGGGGCTCTCGCCGCACAGCAGGGCGACGACGGCCGCAACCTCTTCCTCCCGGCCGAAATAGACGTCCCGGTCCGCCTCCTGGAAGGTGGACAGTCCCCGAAAGGGCGATCCAGGGCTGAGGACTGCGGTGAGGGCGGGAAGCTCCCGGACCACCGTCTGGGTGGGGATGAGGAAGCTCTGCCGCGCGCCGCCGAGCTGGGCTGTCACCACCATGCCGACCACGGCGCGCAGCTCTTCGTCCCAGGCGGGACTTCCGCTGAAGCCGCCCTCGATGGCCACGCTGGTGTCATCGGCCTGGGACAGCTGGATCCATCGTTCGGCAGTCCGGCCCCGCAGACGGCCCGCATGCCACACCCCGCCGGGGAAGCGATGCGGGAAGCCGGGCACCCGTACCTCGTGGCCCCACACCTGATCCGCTTCGACCATGGTGAGCGGACGCGCAGCGGGGAGGGCATCCCGCAGCCGGAGCACCGCCACATCGCCGGTCTGATCCCCGCGGACCGGTATCCAGTGCTCCACCTGGGCCACGGCTCTGCCGCCGTCACGCAGCGGCAGGTCCACCATCACCTCGGTTCCCGGCGGCTGATCGTCCTCCCGAGGGCGGCCCAACGCATCCGAAACGACATGAGCGCAGGTCAGGACAAGGTCCTCGGAGACCAGGAATCCGCCGCCGCCGACGGGGCCTTCCGTGCCCATTCCCCTGACCCGTACGACTCCCGAGGCCAGGGCCTCCTCCGGGCTTCCGCCCCCCGCCGCCACCGCCACGTCCGTCGACCCCCGCCTCACCCGCGTCCTCGGTCCCTCAGCCTTCCTGCGTGGCGCCGCCTGCCGTGGGGTGCGCTTCGCTCTTCCGCCACGTCAGGGTGACCGAGAAGTTCGCCTCGGTGGCGGTGCTGGCGATCACCACGTCCGCCTCGGCCGACAATGACACTCCGAACTCCAGCGTGATCTCATCCGGTGCCTGGGCCAGCCCGCGGAAGCGTCCGACAAAGCTCTCCGCCACCGGACGGACAGTGTCCAGCATCTCCCCGAGCGAACGACCGGCACGCGCCACGGAACGTCCCCCGCGGCCCACCCGCACCAGCGACTCGTCCACCTCACGGATCTGGACCCGGACCACCTGGTGGTCATCTTCGCCGTCTTCCAACGGCACCTCGACGGTGTACGTCACGCCCTCATTATGCCGCCGCAGGCCTCAACTCCCCTGAGAGTTACCGGAATAAGAGCTCCGAACAAAATGGGAGTCCGATCAGCTCGCGGCGTCTGGTGCGTGCGAACGCCGCGAGCGTGCGTGCCAGACGCCGCGAGCCGGGCGCCCATTTCGTTCGGAGCTCTAACAACCGTCCCTTCACGACGGACGGGTTGGCGTCACAGGGTCGCGGGCGGCGCCGGAGTGGACGTCGGGCCCGGCGCCGGCGTCCGGCTCAGGGGCCTGCTCTCATGCCGCGAGGGCGTGGCCGGGGTGCAGGACCACCTTGGTGTAGCCCTCGACCCTCTTGTCGAACTTCTCGTACGCCTGCGGCGCCTGGTCGAGCGGCAGCTCATGGGAGACCACGAAGCTGGGCCTGGCGCGACCGGCGATGATCATGTCGCGCAGCTGGCGGTTGTACTGCTTGACGTTGCACTGACCGGTGCCCATCTGCTGACCCTTTTCGAACATCTTGCCGATGGAGACCAGCAGTTGGCCGTGCTTGGCGTGGTCGTCGGGTCCGCCCGGGTCGGAGGGCACGTACAGGCCCGGCACACCGAGCATGCCGGTCGGCCGTACGGTCTCGACGAGCTCGTTGAGGACGATGGCGGGTTCCTCGTGGCTGGTGTCGTGCGCCTGGGCCTGGTAGCCGACGGCGTCCACACCCTTGTCGGTGCCCTCACCGTTCGTCTGTGCCTTGATCTGCTCGGCCGGATCGCCCTGGGTGAAGTCGATGGGGACGGCCCCGATCTCCTCCGCCTTGGCGAGCCTCTCGGGCACCCGGTCGACGCAGAACACCTTCGACGCACCGCGCAGCAGGGCGCAGTAGGCGGCCATCAGCCCCACCGGGCCGGCCCCGTAGACGGCCGCACTGTCGCCGGTGGACACCTGGGCGAGTTCACACCCGTGGTAACCGGTCGGGAAGATGTCGGCAAGCAGGACGAAATCGTTCTCGAACTCGCGTCCTGGCGGTAGCTTCAGGCAGTTGAAGTCGGCGAAGGGCACCCGCAGCCGCTCCGCCTGACCGCCCTTGTACGGGCCCATCGCCACATATCCGTAGGCCCCGCCCGCGAAACCGGGGTTCACCGTCAGGCAGAAACCGGTCTTGCCGGCCAGGCAGTTCTTGCAGAATCCGCAGGCGACGTTGAAGGGCATCACAACCCGGTCACCCTGCGACAGGGAGACCACACCGCTGCCGAACTCCTCGACTATGCCGAGGTTCTCGTGGCCGAAGACGATGCCCGGCTCGACAACCGTGCGGCCCTCGTACATATGCAGGTCCGAGCCGCCGATCGCGGTCGACGTGACGCGCACGATCACATCGTTGGGATGCTCGACACGCGGATCGTCGACCTCCCGCACCGTCACATGGAAAGGCTCCTCGTAGACGACGGCTTTCACCTCGGTCACCTCCGCGTCGCGCGCCGGCATGACGGCGGCGACAGTCGGGGCGCTACCGGGGCACACGGGACGGCGCGGGCCACCGGGTGTGCCGTGGCCCCTGGGGCTCTCCTTCTCACCGCCGGGCTACTTCCAGGTAACGCCCGTGCGGCACGGGTCGCAACCTCCACCGGGTCCGCCCGCGACCCGCTCCGCGAACTCCGGGACGCGCCACGGCCCGAGGGCTCGGCAGGCCTCGTCCACGCCGCCTGCGACCTGTCCTCCGTGGCCGTCTGCGGCCCCGTCCCACGGCCGCCGTCCCGCGCCGCCTCAGGCCCGCCGTCCGCGGCTCGTAGTCCACGGCGTCGCAGGGCCCCGTCCACGGCGCTGCCGGCCCCCCTTCACGACTGCTGTGCCGTCGGCTCCCCGGCGCCGGGGCCCGGACCGTTCCGCCGAACGGGCGGGGCGTCCCAGGTTCCGCCGGCGGTCAGGGCACCGGCCAGTCCGACGCTGCCCGCCCCGATGAGCGCCACGCCGACCGCTTCGGGCAGCACCCGGACGCCGAGGGCGATCCGCTCCTCGAACAGCACCCAGCCCAGAGCCACGCTGGTCAGTGCGTCCCCCAGGGTGAGAGCCGGCTGCGAAGCCGACAGGGAGCCGGCCCGGAACGCGCTCTGGAGCAGCAGGAAGCCGACCGTTCCGGCGCCGATCCCGGCGTAGAGCGGCCAGCGCGTCAGCACCACGACGACACCGTCTCCGAGCTGCCCGACGACCTCCTTCATGAGCGCGGCGGTGGCGGCGAACGACACGGCCGACGCCAGGCCGAGCAGGACGGCGCGCGGCGCGCCCGTCACCAGGAGGGCCGCCACCATGAACACCACCACGGCGCACAGCACCGCGGCTCCCGTCGCCGCCCAGCGGCCCGCCACGGCTGTGGTCCGCCCGGCGGAGGGCGCCGCCGCCCCCAGGAAGAGCGCGAGGCCGGCGGCGAGTGCCGCGAACGCCAGCCAGGTGCGGCGATTGGGGCGCCGGTGGAAGACCACGCTGCCGACCATGAGGGTGAACAGCAGTTCGCTGGCCAGCAGGGGCTGGACGACGGAGAGGCTGCCGACGGCCAGCGCGGAGGCCTGCAGCACGGTCGACAGCGCGAGCAGACCGGCACCCGCGAGCCAGTGCGGTCGCCGCAGCACCCGGACGAGCCAGCGGACGGCCTGCCGGATCCCCCGGCCGCCCCCGGCCTGGTCCGCCGCCGCCCGCCGCTGCAGGACGGAGGCCGAGGCGTTGGAGAGCGCGGTGAGCAGGGCGAGTACGACGGTGAGGACGCTCACCCGGCACTCACCCGTACCGGGCGGCCAGCCGCCGGTACAGCCCCGGCGCCGCGCCGCGCACCCGGGCGGGCAGACGCAGCCAGCCGGGAACGTAGACCTCGTCGCGGCCACGGACCACGGCACGCCAGACGGCGTCCGCGGCGCGCTCGGCCGGCACCGGCCTCGGCCTGGTACGCCGGTAGGGCACGCCCCGCCGGTCGAAGAACGGGGTGTCCACCACCCCCGGGATCACCAGGCTGATGCCCACGCCGGTGCCCTGCACCTCGTAGCGCAGGGCGTCGGCGAAGGTGGCGAGCGCCCCCTTGGCGGCGGAGTAGACGGCCTCTCCCCGGACGCCGACGGAACCCGCGAAGGAGCCGATGATCACCACCCGTCCGGAGCCGGCGGCGACCATGTGCGGAAGCAGGTGCCGTACCAGGCGCATCGTGGCCAGCGCGTCGGCCTCCATCACCTCGGCGATGGCGGACGCGGGCATGGTGGTGAAATCACCCGCCCAGCCGATGCCGGCACCGGCCACCAGCAGGTCCACCCGGCCGACGCGTCCGAGGGCGAACTCGGCCAGCCGCCGGTCCGCGCCGGGCCGGGTGAGGTCCGCGGGGAAGGCGGCGGCGGACGTCTGGTCGGCGACCCGCGCGAGCCGTGACACGTCACGGCCGTTCAGCACGAGCCGCCAGCCCCCCTCGGCGGCCAGCCGCAAGGCCACGGCGGCACCGATCCCGGAGGACGCACCGGTCACGAGCGCCGCGCCCCGGGTGACCCCCCGGCCGGCGGGACCCCGACGGCCGGGGCGTGCGCTCGGGCCCTGCGCGGCCACGGGCGGGTCGGGGGCGGATCGAGCGCGGGAAGGGGCATGGGACATAGCGGCTGACCTCCGCTGCGACGGCGAACACCGGATGGGCGGGCGGGACGCTACTGCTCCCGGGTTCCGGCGGGGTGAGGCGGGCGGGCACCCGCCCGCCTCCTTGGGCTGGGCCTACTCGACGTGCCTGCTCCGCCGCAGG
>NZ_JBSFXK010000052.1:0-50719 GCF_053595355.1 Streptomyces sp. NPDC002513
CTTCGTCACACCCCACCAACGCGGCCACGACTCCAACAGACACTCTCACAGGCACCGAACCAACCGATTCAGCCACCCGCGAAGTACGGAGCTAGTTCTGGTGGGACTGGTAGTGGGCGACCGCGTCGGAGGTGCGGCCGGCGCCGTACACCCGGAGGAACTCTGCCAGCTCCGGGTGGCTCGGGGCGAGGGTGTCCGCCGCCTCTATGATGTCGCCGGCCGCTGCCACCGACCGCAGCAGCGACTGGATCTCGCGGACCACCCGCTTGACCGTGGGAGCGCCCGAACTGTTCGTCGTCTGCACGGTGTTGTTGAGCACGGAGCCCCCCTGCGACTTTCTGATCTCGTCCATCCGCTCGGTCGCCTCCGCCGCGCTCACGCTGCCGTCCGCGACCTGACCCGCCAGATCCTGCAGCAACTGCACCCGCTGGACCACCGCGGGATTGCCGATCTTGGCGCGCTGACCGCTCATCAGCTGTGACAGCATCGGTGCGGACAGCCCCAGTACACCGGCGAGACGGGCCTGGTTGAGGCCGAGATCGTCGATGAGCCTACGGAAGAGCGTCCCCAACGGCTCTCCGTACCAGTTCCGCTGCAGCTCCCGCGCCTTTGCGGTGGCTTCCTGCTGTGCGGCGTCCATTGCGTCTCCCCATCGCTTCCCCAAGAACCGTGGTTCGCTCTAGCGAACCACGACGAGCATCTTACGGAGCGTGGTCGTCCGCGGGGACCCCCCTCTTTTTGCGGGATACGGGGGGTGACCCGGTACGCTGGTGCGCAGCGCCCGGCGGTGTGTGTCCGCGTCGGCCGGACGTGTCCTCTCGGGGCCTTAGCTCAGTTGGTAGAGCGCTGTCTTTGCATGGCAGATGTCAGGGGTTCGACTCCCCTAGGCTCCACGTTTCGTACCGGCCAGACGCCCTTCCCGGCGGCTGGCCGGTTTTCGTATGGGGTGACTCGTGTCACTCATGTGCATTTGCAGGCATTGCATTCCTTTGTGCAAACAGTTGTGGGCGTCGCCGGGGCCGGGGGCTCGCACGTGCGTGACTGATGGGGGCAGAGGGCGGTGTGGGGTGATTTGAGGCGTCTTGTGCGGGCCGGCGTGTCCAGAGGTGGGTAAGCGCGGGGACGCACTACGTAAGCGAAGTCTCCACGGAATGTGCACACATGACGCGTTGCAAACGTCATCGCGCAGGGGGGACGGGAACACTTCCCCCGGGAGTGCGGCAAAGCCCCTCGGTGTTCCAGGGGTGAGGTGCGGGCTCCCGCGGCGTTCCACGTGAAACATCGCCAGGGCAGCAGGCGGCGCTGTGAGGCAGGAGCCGTTCAAGTCCCCTGCCCCACGCGGGTGTGGGAGTCCGGTACCGTCGCCGGGCGGATTCAGCGGCGGTCGTCGTTCTCCGTGGAGTCCTCCTCGGCCTGCTGCGTCTGTACGTCCGCATCCAACTGGTCGCTGCCGTCCACCGACGCCAGACGGTCGTCCTGCGGGACCTCGGTGGGGGCGGGCGGCTCCACGAGCCAGTCGGGGTTCGCCTGCTTGTCCCACCACTTCCAGGCGGCGAAGGCACCGCCTGCCAGGAGACCCAGCAGCGCCAGCCCCTTGACGGCGCGGCCGGCCCTGGCCCGCCGCTGCTGCCGGCGCATGAGCTTCTGGACCTGCTGCGGCGAGACCTGGCCGCGCAACGCGGCCAGCGCCGCGGCTCCACGGGCCACCGCCTCCTCCCGTACCGGACCGGCGGCCGCGACCGCGTGCTCGATCCTCGGACGGGAGTAGTCGGCTGCCTGGCGGGCGGCCTTGCGGGTGTACGCGGCCGCTTCCTGCGCGGCATGGTCCACCTTGGGCGGCACATGGGCGCGGGCCTGCTCCAGTCGCGGGGCGAGGCGGGCGTCGTACTGGACGCGCGCCTGCTCGGCGGCCTGCGACACCCTGGGCGCGAGACGCACCCGCGCCTCGTGTGCGTAGTGCGCTGCCTTGTCCTTGGCCGTGTCGGCGTAGGGCGCCACCACTTCCGCGGCATGCAGCACGCTGTCCTTCGCCGAACCGGTTGCGGCGCGCACGCTGTCGATGCGGGTCACGGGGTTCCTCCTCCTCGGTGGCGTACGGTCATTCGACTTTCCAGCCTTTTACGGATCATGCCTCTCGAACGGCACCCGGGCATGCGAGGACGGGCATCCGGGTCATATGGCCCACGCGGAGCCACACGGGACGCCTCCAGCCGGCACGCGGACGAACGGCGAACGGGATGATCATGTGCATCGGTTGATCACGCGCGATAGCGGACGAATACGGGGCAACAACAGCTTGTCGACGACAATGACACGGATCATCGCGCCGCGCCCCCGCGACGGTGCGACCCGGCGGGCTTTCTGCGCGACCCGGCCGGCGTTCCGCTCGCCCGGCTTCCGGGCCGGAGCCCGCGGCGGCCCGGAAGCCGGCCCCGGATCCTCCCCGCTACGCGCTCAGCCGCCCGGGTGTGCCCGGGGAACCGGAAGCGGTGGCGGGCGACTCGGGACGCGTACCGTGCGAGGATCGGAGAGTCACAGAGGACAACGGAAGGCACATCGTGGCTGAGCAGCTGTACGCCACCCTGAAGACCAACCATGGCGACATCGTGGTCCGGCTCCTGCCGGACCACGCGCCCAAGACGGTCCGTAACTTCGTCGAGCTCGCCAAGGGCGAGCGCGAGTGGACGAACCCCGCCACCGGCGAGAAGTCCACGAAGAAGCTCTACGACGGCACGGTCTTCCACCGGGTGATCGGCGGTTTCATGATCCAGGGCGGTGACCCGCTGGGCAACGGCACCGGCGGCCCGGGGTACCAGTTCGAGGACGAGTTCCACCCGGACCTCGCCTTCGACAAGCCGTACCTGCTGGCCATGGCCAACGCCGGCCCGGGCACCAACGGCTCGCAGTTCTTCATCACGGTCTCCCCGACGGCCTGGCTGACCCGCAAGCACACCATCTTCGGCGAGGTCGTCGACGCGGCCAGTCAGAAGGTTGTGGACTCCATCGCCACCACCCAGACCAACCCGCGCACGGACCGCCCGGTCAACGACGTCGTCATCGAGTCGGTCGTCGTCGAGTCCCGCGAGGGCTGACCCCGCCGGGGCACCCGCACGAGGGAACAAAAGCGCCCCGCCCATCCGTCAGAGGAGAGGGCGGGGCCACCCCGTCGTACGGAGAGTGAGGGGACCCATGGGCCAGGCGCCAGGCAGTCCGCAGGACCCGCAGAACCGGGAGCCGCACGGAGCCCAGGAGGTGCCGGTCTGCTACCGGCACCCGGACCGTGAGACAGCCATCCGCTGCACCCGCTGCGAGCGGCCCATCTGCCCGGAGTGCATGGTCAGCGCCTCGGTCGGCTTCCAGTGCCCCGAGTGCGTCCGCACCGGCTCCGGCATGGGTCACACCCCGGCCGCCTCCCGGCCGCGCACCCTCGCGGGCGCCACCGTCACCGCCGACCCGCGGCTGGTCACCAAGATCCTCATTGGGATCAATCTGTTCGTCTTCCTGCTCCAGCTGTCACTGGGCGACACCTTCACCGACCGCTTCGCACTCATCGGTCAGGCGGTGTTCTCGGACGGCGGCCCGCTCCAGGGCGTCGCCGAGGGACAGTGGTACCGGCTGCTGACGGCGATGTTCCTGCACGCCAACTACGTCCACATCCTGTTCAACATGCTCAGCCTGTGGTGGATCGGCGCGCCCCTGGAGGGGGCTCTGGGCCGCGCCCGCTATCTCGCGCTCTACTTCGCCTCCGGACTGGCCGGCAGCGCGCTCACGTATCTGCTCGCCGCGCCCGTCACGCCCTCGCTCGGCGCCTCCGGCGCGATCTTCGGGCTCTTCGGCGCCACCGCCGTGCTCATGCGCCGGCTCAGGTACGACATGCGCCCGGTGATCGGTCTCCTGGTGGTCAACCTGATCATCACCTTCGGGTGGCACAGCATCGCCTGGCAAGCCCACATCGGGGGCCTCGTCGCCGGTGTGGTGGTCGGCTACGCCATGGTCCACGCCCCGCGCGAGCGGCGGAACCTCGTCCAGTACGGGACGTGCGCGCTGGTGCTGGCCGTCGTGATCGTGATGACCCTGGTGAGGACGGCCCAGCTCACCTGAGCGGCGGATCCGCACAGGCCGGGTCCTCAGTTGTACCCAGCGTTGTCCACAGTCCACTGACCGGTTTGTGCATGTCGGGGGAACGGATGTGCCCCCTGTCACCGACCAGAGTTTTCGCAGGTGGGACAGGGGGCGAACAAGTTTGCGGAGGCCGGTGATTCCGTCATACCGGCGTCAACGCCCGATGGGTTATCCACAGATCGTCGTTCTTTTTCCACTGACCGTGAGCCCTGTGGACAAAAGCTGTGGATAACTGGCCGCAGAGCCCCCGGACGGAGCCGGCACAGAGCCCTCCGGGGCCGCTACTTCCACTGTGTGGAGACGCCGAACCCCGCCGCGATGAAGCCGAAGCCCACCACGATGTTCCAGTTGCGCAGTGCGTGGATGGGCAGCGAGCCGTCGGTCACGTAGAAGACGACGATCCACGCGAGACCGATGAGGAACATCGCCAGCATGACCGGTGCGACCCACCCCCGGCTGTCCAGCTTGATGTTCGCGGCCTGCTTGGACGGCGGCGGCGTGTAGTCGGCCTTCTTGCGGATACGTGACTTCGGCACGAGGGTCTCTCCTGTCGATGCGCTGCGTGGCCGCGCAGGGAACGGGGCGGGCTCCGGGGCAGCGTACAAGGGGACACTGAGTGCTCCCCCGGGCGTCCGTTAGCGTAGTGCTTCCGCAGCGCCGAAGGAGATAAGGGTACGTTGAGCAATAGGGCCGACTCCCCCACGGCGGGTCCCGGTTCCCCCCAAGCGGGGACCTCGTCCCGTCCTCCGCGCAGGGTGCGGCCCGTGCGCGTGCTCACCGTGGGCGTGTTCGCCCTCGCCGGGCTTCTCTTCTTCACGAGCTTCAACACGGCCAAGGGAACCAACATCCGCACGGACTCCTCGCTGCTGAAGCTTTCCGACCTGATCCACGACCGCAGCCACAAGAACGCCCGTCTCGACGAGTCCAACGCCACACTGCGGGGCGACGTCGAGGCCCTCGCCAAGCGGACCGGCGGCGGCAGCAGCAAGGCGGAGGAGGCCCGGCTCACGGCGCTGGAGAAGAACGCCGGCACCCAGAAACTCACGGGCACAGCCGTCACGGTCACCCTCAACGACGCCCCGCCCGGCGCCACCGCCAAGCTCCCCGGCTACCCCGAGCCGCAGCCCGACTACCTGGTCATCCACCAGCAGGACCTCCAGGCCGTGGTGAACGCGCTGTGGCAGGGCGGCGCCCGGGGCATCAAGGTCATGGACCAGCGGCTGATCTCCACCAGCGCCGTACGCTGTGTCGGCAACACCCTGATTCTCCAGGGCCGCGTCTACTCGCCCCCGTACAAGATCACCGCGATCGGCGACCCGGACACGCTGCAGAAGGTGCTCGCCGCCTCGCCAGCGATCCAGAACTACATGGTGTACGTCAACGTCTACGGCCTCGGCTGGAAGGTCACCGAGGACGGAACGGTGACTCTTCCCGGCTACTCGGGCACAGTGGACCTGCACTACGCGAAGCCCGTGGAGTAGAGGCCCGGGAACGGCTGCCGCCGGGGGACCCGTGCCGCTGCGCGTGATCGTCCCGCGGCTCGGTTTCACGTGGAACACACCCGTGCTCGAGGGCACCGCCGCGGACACCCTCACGAAGGGACTCGGCCACTACGCGGGCACCGCCCAGCCCGGCCGGGAGGGCAACTTCGCGGTCGCCGGACACCGGCGCGTCCACGGCGACCCCTTCAAGGACTGCCCCCGGCTGCGCCCCGGCGACGCGGTCGTCCTCACCGACGGAACCACCTGGTTCACGTATCGGATCGACCAAGGCCCTTACAAAACCGTGCCCACGGACGTTGAGGTGATCGACCCTGTGCCACGTGAGTCGGGGTATACCCGTCCGGGACGCTGTCTGGCGCTGACCACGTGCGATCCGGAACGGGGCGCAGTCATCGCCTGATCGTCCGGGCGCACCTCGCTGTCACACAGCCTGTGGATACAGGGCAACCGACGGCCCTGCGCCGTTAGTCTGGTGGCGTGCGGCGGGAGTCTGGTGCCGTGATGAGACGGAAGGGACGGCATGTACGGCTGGATCTGGCGGCATCTGCCGGGGAACGCTTGGACGAAGGCGCTGATCTCGATCGTGCTGGTCCTGGCCGTGGTCTACGTCCTGTTCCAGTACGTCTTCCCGTGGGCCGAACCGCTGCTGCCCTTCAACGATGTGACGGTGGACAACCAGTGAGCGCGCGCATTCTCGTCGTCGACAACTACGACAGCTTCGTCTTCAACCTGGTGCAGTACCTCTACCAGCTCGGCGCCGAGTGCGAGGTGCTGCGCAACGACGAGGTGGCGACCGCCCACGCCCAGGACGGCTTCGACGGCGTACTGCTGTCCCCCGGCCCCGGCACCCCCGAGGAGGCCGGCGTCTGCGTCGAGATGGTGCGGCACTGCGCCGCGACCGGCGTGCCCGTCTTCGGCGTCTGCCTGGGCATGCAGTCGATGCAGGTGGCGTACGGCGGCGTCGTCGACCGGGCACCGGAACTGCTGCACGGCAAGACGTCCCTGGTCGAGCACGAGGGCAGGGGCGTCTTCGCCGGGCTCCCCTCCCCCTTCACCGCGACCCGCTACCACTCCCTGGCCGCCGAGCCGGCGACGGTGCCGGCCGAGCTGGAGGTCACGGCGCGCACGCACGACGGGATCATCATGGGCCTCAGACACCGCGAACTCCCGGTCGAAGGGGTGCAGTTCCACCCCGAGTCGGTGCTCACCGAGCACGGCCACCGGATGATGGCCAACTGGCTGGCGGAGTGCGGAGACCAGGAGGCCGTGGCCAGGTCGGCGGGGCTCGCCCCGGTGGTGGGCAGGGCCACGGCGTGACCGCGCTGCGCCCCGAGCGCGACACCGGCGCCTCCTACGGGGGCGCCGCGGACCACGGACCCCCGTACGGGCAGCGGCCCTACGGGGGCGGCGGCGCGTGGCAGGGGGCGGCGGGGTACGGCGACCAGCAGCCGTACGGGCGGCAGGCACCGCAGCAGACGCACGACGCGACGGCGGTGCTCCCGTCGTACGAGGAACCCGGGCTCGCCCCGTCCTACGACCCGCCCGCGCCGGTGGACAGCGAGACGGTCGCGCTGCGCGCCGTGGACGTCGGGGAGGCGCGGCATGGCGTGGACCGCGCGGCCGGGCCCGCCGCCTTGCCGGGCGGCCGTGCCGCGCGGCGCAAGGCGGCCAGGAGACACGGGCGGCACGGTGGCGGCCCGGGTGGCCCCAGCGGGCCGCAGACGGCCGGGAGAGCCCCTGGGACGGCCTCGGCGGCGCCCCGGTCCCGAGTGGAGGCCCGGCGGGCGGCACGGGCCCAGCAGCCCGGTGCCGCGGTTCTGGCGAGCCGGCTGGTGGGCGAGCTGTTCATCACCACCGGTGTGGTGATGCTGCTGTTCGTGACCTACCAGCTCTGGTGGTCGAACGTGCGGGCGCACGAGGAGGCGGGCAGTGCCGCACAGCACCTTCAGCAGGACTGGGCGAGCGGCAGGCGGGCGCCGGGGGAGTTCGCGCCCGGGCAGGGCTTCGCCCTCCTGCACATCCCGAAGCTGGACGTGGTCGCGCCGATCGCGGAGGGCACCAGCAAGACCAAGGTCCTCGACAAGGGCATGGTCGGCCACTACGGCGAGGGCAGCCTGAAGACGGCCATGCCGGACGCCAAGACGGGCAACTTCGGGCTCGCGGGGCACCGGAACACGCACGGCGAGCCGTTCCGGTACATCAACCGGCTCCAGCCGGGCGACGCGATCGTGGTGGAGACACAGGACGACTACTTCGTCTACAAGGTGACGTCCATGCTCCCGGTGACATCGCCGTCCAACACCAGCGTCCTCGACGCCATACCGAGGGGGTCGGGCTTCACCGAGCCGGGCCGTTACATCACCCTCACCACCTGCACGCCGGAATTCACCAGCACGTACCGGCTGATCGTCTGGGGCAAGATGGTCGAGGAACGACCGCGCAGCAAGGGCAAGCCGGACGCGCTCCTCTCGTAGGGCGCGCCGCGTTCCACCGGCCCGCCCCTTTCGCGGGCCGCTCATTTCGCAAGGCTCGTGGACGCACGGGCACCTGGGACAGACGGGGCAGATGCAGTGGGAGTGACGACCGAACAGGACGAGCAGACCGACGCGCCGTCGCCCGGTCCCGGCTCACCCTCCGCGCCGCGGCGCCGCGGGTCCGGCCGGATCGCGTTCGCCGTCAGCGTCTTCGGGGAACTCCTCATCACCGCGGGCCTCCTGCTCGGCCTGTTCGTCGTGTACTCCCTGTGGTGGACGAACGTCCTCGCCGACCGCAAGGCGGACCGTCAGGGCGACCAGGTGCGCAACCACTGGGCGGCCGAGAAGGGCAAGAAGGACACCGGCCCGGGCGCGCTGGACACCAAGGACGGCATCGGCTTCCTGCACGTGCCGGCCATGGACAACGGCGAGGTGCTGGTCGAGAAGGGCACGTCGACGAGCGTCCTCAACGACGGTGTCGCCGGCTACTACACCGACCCCGTCAAGGCGGTCCTGCCGGAGACGGGCAAGACCGGCAACTTCTCGCTGGCCGCGCACCGCGACGGGCACGGGGCGAAGTTCCACAACATCGACAAGCTGAAGAAGGGCGATCCGGTCGTCTTCGAGACGAAGGACGACTGGTACGTCTACAAGGTCTTCGCGATCCTCCCGGAGACCTCGAAGTACAACGTGAAGGTCCTCTCCGCCGTCCCGAAGGAGGCGGGTGTGACGAAGCCGGGCCACTACATCACGCTGACGACGTGCACCCCCGTCTTCACCTCCGAGTACCGCTACATCGTGTGGGGCGAACTGGAGCGCGTGGAGAAGGTGGACGGCAAGCGGACGCCGCCGAAGGAGTTGGCTGGGTAGGATGCCGAGGATCCGAAGCCGCACCTCACTCCTGCGGCTTCGGGCCTCTGCTGGGCCGTGCCTGACGGAGAGCCTTGAGGTGCACTCCGGCGGTCCACGCCTCCAGCTCGTGGCGGTTCACGAGGACGATCCCGCTCAGATGGGCGATCGCCTGTGCTTCGTGGGTGAAGTTGCAGGTGGCGACGAAGAGCGCGATGTCCGCCGGCTCGACGGTCCGTGCGGCGCCGCAGAATTTCTGCATGTCTGCGCTCGAGACGCACTGCCGACCGTTGTACTTCTTGCACTGAACGGCCACCGTGCGTCCGTCGGCTGTGCGTGCGGTGACGTCGATGCCTCGGTCGCTCTGGGCCCTCCGTACGACCACCTCTGTACAGCCGTCACGTCGAAGCAGGCCGGCGACGTGGCGTTCGAAGGCCTGCCAGCTCATGGTGCTGATCGACGCGCTGATCTCGTTCCTGGGTTCCTCGCCTTCCCACGCGCTGATCCGTCGGTGATGCCAACAGAGCCGGCGCTCGACATTTTCGATGTCCTCGCGGAGGGCGATGAGTTCGCGGCGGTGCTCACCGGAACTCTCGATCAGGGCGTTGAACAGGGGGACGACGGTTGTTCCGAGAATGTGCGCGATGCGCTGGTCGACGTGGTCGTTGAGGGAGAGCGTCTCAGCGGGGACGGGGTTTTCCACAGGCTGCGTCCGCGCCAAGTACTCCATGTCCAGGAGGTATGTGCGCACCTGACGGGCGACAACGCTGTCACGCAGGAGCATGGCGACGTTGAGGACCGCTCGACGAGAGTAGAGAGTGAGACTCGATCGGGGCTGTGGATAACCTGCCGGATAGCGTGACAAGATGTCACGCTTGAACTCCACGAGGTCACGGCCCCGGAGTGTCACCATCCCGTTGCACGTCAGCTCTTCGTGGTGCCGTGCCTTGATCTGGCGGATCGCGTCGACAGCGACGCCGAAGTACGCCGCCACCATCGCCGTCGTCACATGCATCCCGTCCGGCAGCAGCGACAGCGCCTTCACTCTGTCGAGCACGTCTGTGCGGTCCAGCACGCTGCTCCGCAGAGCTTTCGACTCCAGCAGCGCCGACTCGTTGATCACGTCCTGCCCCTTCGGTTCGTGTCGTGCCCATATGGCCGGACGGAGTTCTGAGACTCCGCCTCATCCGGTCAACGAGTCGTGACATATGAAGACACGATCGATGTGCGCATGTATGCGTGGGCGGGCGCGGTGCCGACGATTCCGAAGGACGACGAGGACCCCGGCACCCAGGGATGGGTGCCGGGGTCCTCGTCGTCGTACGAGGCGGGTCAGTTCCCTCTGCCGCCGAACGCTCCGCCGAAGAAGCCGCCGTTGTTCCCGCCGTTGTTGCCGTTGCCCTGGTCCTGGGTGACCAGGTCCACCGGGGAGTTCGGCGGGACCGGAGAGCCCGGGGCCGGGTTCGACTGCACGACGGTGGCGTTGTCGTCGCTAGGGCCCTGGACGGTGCGGGGCTGGAGACCCGCCTGCTGCAGCGCCTTCTCGGCGTCCTTCAGCTTCATGCCCACGAGGTTCGGCGGGACCTGGGTCTGCTGGGCCGCCTTGCCGAACTGGACGGTGACGGTGGAGCCCTTCCTGACCGTGCTGTTCGCCGGGGGGTCGATCTTGACGACCTTGCCCGCCTGGTTCGGGTCGGTGACGTCCACCTCGACGCAGTTGGCGGTCAGGCTGCTGGCCTGCAGTTGCTGCGTGGCGGCGTCACAGTTCGCGGCGGCCGACACGTCCGGCACGGTCGTCGTCGCCGGGGCCGTGGCCACCGTCAGGGTGATCGTCGTGCCCTTCTCCTTGTCGACGCCCACCGGGTCCTGCGCGGTGACGACACCCGGAGTCTGATCGGACTCCGCGGTCTTCTGCTCGACCTTGAAGCCCTTGTCCTCGAGCTGGGTCTTCGCCTGGTCGTACTGCACACCCCGGACGTCGGGCACCGTCACCTTCGGGGCGCCCGTGGACACCACGACGTTGATCGCGGTGCCCTTGTTGACCGAGGATTTCGGCTGTGGGTCCTGTTCGCAGACGTCGCCCTTCGCCTGGTTGTCACAGGGCTTACTGGTGACGGTGCCCACCTTCAGGTCGGCATTCGTCGCCAGCTGCCGTGCGTCCTTCAGGCTCTGCCCCACGAGGTTGGGCACCTCGGCGGACCCGTTCACGCCGTTGCCCGTGAACATCCACTTGCCGATGAGGATCGCGCCGACCAGCACCAGCACACCGGCGACGACCAGCAGGATCGTCGACGTGTTGGACTTCTTCTGGCGGCGCCGGCCCGGACGGTCGTCGTAGCCGAAGCCGCCGTCGTCCGGGTTCATCGGCGGCAGCATCGTCGTGGCGCCGGCGGTGGGTTCGGCCCGCAGGGCCGTCGTCGCCTGGTCGTTGGGGTAGCCGCCGTAGCCGACGGAGCTCATCGCCGCCGTCGCCGCGACCGGCTGGCCGTCGAGGCACGCCTCGATGTCCTGGCGCATCTCGTCGGCGGTCTGGTAGCGGTAGTCCGGGTCCTTGACCAGCGCCCGCAGCACGATCGCGTCCATCTCGGGCGTGATCTCGGGGTCGAAGACGCTCGGCGGCTGCGGCTCCTCGCGCACATGCTGGTAGGCCACCGCGACCGGGGAGTCGCCCACGAACGGCGGGCGCACCGTCAGCAGCTCGTACAGCAGGCAGCCGGTCGAATACAGGTCGGAACGCGAGTCGACCTGCTCGCCCTTGGCCTGCTCCGGCGAGAGGTACTGGGCCGTGCCGATGACGGCCGCCGTCTGCGTCATCGTCATGCCGGCGTCGCCCATCGCGCGGGCGATACCGAAGTCCATCACCTTGACCTGGCCGTTGCGCGTCAGCATGACGTTCGCCGGCTTGATGTCGCGGTGGACGATGCCGTTGCGGTGGGCGTACTCCAGGCCCTGGAGGATGCCGATGGTCATCTCCATGGCCCGCTCCGGCAGCAGCTTGCGGCCGCTGTGAAGGAGCTCACGGAGCGTGGAGCCGTCGACGTACTCCATCACGATGTACGGGATCGAGACCCCGTCGATGTAGTCCTCGCCCGTGTCGTACACCGCGACGATCGCCGGGTGGTTGAGTGAGGCGGCCGACTGGGCCTCCCGGCGGAACCGGGCCTGGAAGGAAGGGTCACGCGCCAGGTCGGCGCGCAGCGTCTTCACCGCCACGGTGCGGCCGAGGCGTGTGTCACGCGCGAGGTAGACCTCCGCCATGCCACCACGGCCGAGCACATGGCCCAGCTCGTACCGGCCGCCGAGGCGACGCGGCTCTTCCATAGCTTCCTACCAGCCCTCTCCGTCGGTCCCGACCACACCCGCGTGTGGTCCGGCGGTGTGCTGTCCGGGCATACGGTACCCGGCTCGCTTTGTGTGACCTGGCCACATCCGCCACCCGATACAGGACCGGTATCGCAACGTGCACCGATGTGAAGGGGACGTGACAGGGTTCACTTCTTGCTTTTGATGACCGCCTCCATGACGTTCTTCGCGATCGGGGCGGCGAGGCCGCCACCGGAGATGTCGTCACGGTTGGCGTTGTCGTCCTCGACCACCACGGCCACGGCGACCGGCGAGCTGCCGTCACCGAGCTTGGCGAACGAGATGAACCACGCGTACGGCTTCTCGCTGTTGTTCAGACCGTGCTGGGCGGTTCCGGTCTTGCCGCCCACCGTGACGCCGCCGATCTGAGCGTTCTTGCCCGTGCCGTCCTTGACGACCGTCTCCATCATCGACTGGAGGATCTGGGCGTTCTTCTCGGACAGCGGACGGCTCATCTCCTGCGGCTGGGTCTGCGCGACCACGTCCAGGCCGGGCGTCTGCAGCTTGTCCACCATGTACGGCTTCATCAGCTTGCCGTCGTTGGCGACCGCCGAGGCGACCATCGCCATCTGCAGCGGGGTCGCGGCCGTCTCGAACTGGCCGATCGAGCTGAGCGCCGTCTGCGGCTTGTCCATGTCCTTGGGGAAGTTGGAGGCGTTGGACCGCACCGGCGTGAACTGCTGGGAGTCGAAGCCGAACTTCTTCGCCTCCGCCAGCATCTTGTCCTTGCCGAGGTCGGCGCCGATCTTGCCGAAGACCGTGTTGCAGGAGAACTGGAGCGCGACCCGCATGGTCGCGTTCTTGCAGGGGATGTTGCCCTCGTTCTTCAGCTCGGTCGAGGTGTTCGGGAGAATGTACGGCAGCGGGGAGTTGGTCTGCTGGTCGGCGCCGCTGTACAGCCCGTTCTCCAGCGCCGCAGCCGCGGTGACCACCTTGAACGTGGAGCCCGGCGGGTAGGTCTCGCGCAGCGCCCGGTTCAGCATCGGGTCGCTCGGGTCGTTCTGCTTCTGCAGCTTCGTCCACGCCTTGGAGTCGACGGACGTGGAGTTGCCCGCGAACGACGACGGGTCGTACGACGGGTAGGACGCGAGCGCCAGGATCGCCCCCGTCTGCGGGTCGAGCGCCACGGCCGCGCCCTTGCCGCCGACCTTCTGCAGACCGTCGTAGGCGGCCTTCTGCGCGGCGGCGTTGAGCGTGGTGACGACATCGCCGCCCTTCTGCTGCTTGCCGGTCAGCATGTTCAGCGTGTTGCGGAAGAACAGCCGGTCGTCGTCGCCGGTGAGGATGCCGTCGTCGATCGACTCCAACTGCGTGGCACCGAACGCCTGGGACGCGTAGCCGGTGACCGGCGCCCACATCGCGCCGTCCTTGTACGTGCGCTTGTACGCGAAGTCGTTGAGGCTGTTGGTGGCCGTCTTCTTCGACCCGGTGATCGGGTTGCCGTCGACGATGATGTCGCCGCGCGGCTTGGAGTACCGCGCGATCAGGACCCGGCGGTTGTTCAGGTCCGTACGCAGGCTGTCGGCCTGGACGTACTGGAGCCAGTTGTCGCGGACGAGCAGCGCGAGGACGAGGAGTCCGCAGAAGATCGCGATCCGGCGCAGGGGCTTGTTCACGGGCGGACCACCTGGGTCATCTCGGCGTCGGGGTTCGGAGCGGGGGACGGGGCCGGACGGCGGGCGGTGTCGCTGATGCGGAGCAGGATGCCGATCAGCGCCCAGTTGGCGATGACGGAGGAACCGCCGTACGCCAGGAAGGGCATCGTCATACCGGTCAGCGGGATGAGGCCCATGACACCGCCGGCGACCACGAACACCTGGAGCGCGAAGGCGCCGGACAGGCCCACGGCGAGCAGCTTGCCGAACGGGTCGCGGGCGGCGAGGGCGGTGCGTACGCCGCGCTCCACGATCAGGCCGTAGATCAGCAGGAGCGCCATGATGCCGGCCAGGCCCAGTTCCTCGCCGAACGTCGCGAGGATGAAGTCGGAGTTGGCCGCGAACCGGATGAGATCGGAGTGGCCCTGACCGAGGCCGGTGCCGAGGGTGCCGCCGGAGCCGAACGCCCACAGGGCCTGCATGGCCTGTTCGGAGTGGCCGGCCTGGCCCTTCTGGCTGAGCGCGTACTCCTTCATCGGGTTGAGCCACGCCTGGACACGCTGCTGGACGTGCGGTTCGAACGAGGCCACACCGACCGCGCCGGCCGCGGACATCAGCAGACCGAAGACGATCCAGCTGGTCCGCTCGGTGGCGACGTACAGCATGATGACGAACATTCCGAAGAACAGCAGCGACGTACCGAGGTCGGTCTCGAAGACCAGGATGAGGATCGAGAGGAACCAGACGACGAGGATCGGGCCGAGGTCGCGGCCGCGCGGCAGGTACAGGCCCATGAAGCGGCGGCTGGCCAGGGCGAGCGCGTCACGCTTCACCATCAGATAGCCGGCGAAGAAGACCGCCAGGACGATCTTCGCGAACTCACCGGGCTGGATGGAGAAGCTGCCGACGTGGATCCAGATCTTCGCGCCGTAGATGTTGGCGCCGAGACCCGGGACGAGCGGCAGCAGCAGGAGAACGATTGCGCCCACCATGGAGATGTAGGTGTAGCGCTGCAGGACCCGGTGGTCCTTCAGGAAGATCAGCACGACGGCGAAGAGGGCGATGCCCAGCGCGGTGTACAGCAACTGGCGGGGCGCCGCGGTGCCGGCCTGCTTGATGGACTGCAGCAGCTTCGACTGGTCCAGCCGCCAGATGACGACCAGGCCGAGCCCGTTCAGCAGTGTCGCCAGCGGCAGCAGCAACGGATCCGCGTACGGGGCGAACTTCCGTACGACAAGGTGGCCGACCCCGGCCAGCAGACCGAGGCCGAGGCCGTAGCTCAGCAGGCCGGGCGGCACCTTGTTGTTGATGGCGAGGCCCACGTTGGCGTAGGCGAACACCGGAATGACGACGGCGAAGACCAGCAGCGCCAGTTCGGTGTTGCGGCGGCTCGGCGCGCCGATCGCGCCGATCGTGGACGTGTGATGCGACGTCGTGTTCGTACTGCTGCTCATGGTGTGACAGGGCCCCTCACGGCTTGCTTACTGCTTACCGCACAGTGAGACGACCTTCTGCTCTTCCTCCGAGAGGCTGGGGCCGGGTGTGGGAGTGGGTGCGGTCGGTGTCGTGGTCGTGGACGTCGGGGTCGGCGTGGCCTTGGACGTCAGGGAGGCCTTGGTGGTTCCCGTGACGCCCCCGGCCCGGCCCGCGCCGGTCTTCGCGCCGGTCTGGCTGCCGGTCCCCAGGCGCTCGTTCTCCTTCCGGCACGCGGATGCCTGCACGGACAGCTCGGAGATCTTCGACTGGGCCGCTGGGAGACCGCTCTCGGCGATGGTCGCCCGGATCTGCTTCTGCTGATACGGCGGCAGGTACTTGAGTTCGATCTCGGGGTGGTCCTTCTCCACCTTCGACAGCGACACCCAGGCGAGGTCCTGGCTGATGCCGCGGTAGAGCGCCACATGCTCGCCGCTGACGCCGACGTAGTACTGCTTCTGCGTCCACTGGTAGGCGCCGTAGCAGCCGCCGCCGATCACGACGAGCACGAGCGCCGTGTAGAGGGACCTCTTCAGCCACCTGCGGCCCTTGCGCGGCTTGACGAAGTCCTCGTCGGTGTAGTCGCCGAAGCTGCCCGCCGGGGCGTAGCCGTCGGCGTCACTGCTGCCGGGCGGGCCGAACTCGCCACCGCCGCCCTGCCCGGGCACCTGCCGGCCGAGACCGGCGGCGCGCCCCGCGGGCGTCTGCATGATGCCGTTGTCGTTGAGGTACTGCTGGTTCTCGGCGACCGCGCCCACCACGACCGGGGTGTCGGACAACTGCCCGGCGAGGGTGTCCCCGGTGTCCAGGTCGAGGACGTCGGCCACGATGACCGTGATGTTGTCGGGGCCGCCGCCGCGCAGCGCGAGCTGGATCAGCTCCTGCACGGTCTCCTGCGGGCCCTGGTAGCTGGCGAGGGTCTCCTCCATCGTCTGATGGGAGACCACCCCGGACAGCCCGTCGGAGCAGATCAGATACCGGTCGCCGGCCCGCACCTCACGGATCGACAGATCGGGCTCGACATGGTCGCCGCTGCCCAGCGCCCGCATCAGCAGCGAGCGCTGCGGATGCGTCGTCGCCTCTTCCTCCGTGATGCGGCCCTCGTCGACGAGCCGCTGCACCCAGGTGTGGTCCTGGGTGATCTGCGTCAGAACGCCGTCCCGCAGCAGATACGCGCGGGAGTCGCCGACATGCACGAGCCCGAGCCGCTGACCGGTCCACAGCAGGGCGGTGAGCGTGGTGCCCATGCCCTCCAGCTGGGGGTCCTCCTCCACCATCGCCCGCAGCTGGTCGTTGGCGCGCTGCACCGCCGTGCCGAGCGAGGTGAGGATGTCCGAGCCCGGGATGTCGTCGTCGAGCGCGACGATGGTGGAGATCACCTCGGAGGAGGCGACCTCGCCGGCTGCCTGGCCGCCCATCCCGTCGGCGATCGCGAGCAGGCGCGGACCGGCGTAACCGGAGTCCTCGTTGCCCTCGCGGATCATGCCTTTGTGCGATCCGGCGGCGAAACGCAGTGACAGACTCATGCGCACCTCGCCTGTCGGCTCCGGGTACATCCGCACGGTGCCCACCCTCCGGTCGGGAGCGCGCCGGGGCCCAGGGTGTGGACTGCCGTTGCGTGCTCGCTCCGCTCGCTCATTGTCGTACTACTTCCGCAGCTCGATGACGGTCTTGCCGATGCGGATCGGCGCACCCAGCGGGATCGGTGTGGGGGTCGTCAGCCGGGTCCGGTCGAGGTACGTCCCGTTGGTGGACCCGAGGTCCTCGACGATCCACTGGCCGTCCCGGTCGGGGTAGATCCGGGCGTGCCGGCTGGAGGCGTAGTCGTCGTCCAGCACGATGGTGCTGTCGTGGGCGCGGCCGAGCGTGATGGTCTGGCCCTGCAGGGCGACCGTCGTACCGGTCAGGGACCCCTCGGAGACGACCAGCTTGGTGGGGGCGCCGCGGCGCTGGCGGCTGCCGCCCGGCTGCTGGCGCTGCGGCGGCGGCCCGGCCGGCCGGGCCGCCTGCTGCGCCCGCCCGCCGTCCCGGCGCGAGCCGCGCTGGGTGACGCGCGTACCGAACAGGTCGCTGCGGATGACCTGCACGGCCACGATCACGAACAGCCACAGTACGGCCAGGAAACCCAGCCGCATGACCGTGAGGGTCAGCTCTGACATTGCCCCCGCTTCACCCTTCGGCTTGCCGGTAAATGATGGTGGTGCTGCCCACGACGATCCGCGAGCCGTCGCGGAGCGTAGCGCGGGTGGTGTGCTGCCCGTCCACCACGATGCCGTTGGTGGACCCGAGATCCTGGATCGTCGAGGGCGTTCCGGTCCGGATCTCGCAGTGCCGGCGGGAGACGCCGGGGTCGTCGATCCGCACGTCCGCCTCGGTGCTGCGGCCCAGCACCAGCGTGGGACGGGAGATCTGGTGGCGGGTGCCGTTGATCTCGATCCAGTAGCGGGTGCGCCCGCCGGATGCCGGGGCGGCATCGGGACGCTGGCCCGCGGACTGCGGGTGCCCATAGCCGCCGGGGCGTCCGCCGGGCGGCGGCGTGGTCGGCATGGGCGGTGCTCCCGCCGGCGCGGCGGACGGCGGATAGCCGTAGCCGCCCGGGGCCTGCCGTCCGGAGGGGGCGGCGGGGGCGGGAGCCTGCTGGCTGGTGGAGGAGGCGAGGGTGCGGCTGCGCACCCGGTACAGGCCGGTGTCGAGGTCGTCGGCCTTCTCCAGATGGACCTTGACGGGGCCCATGAAGGTGTAGCGCTGCTGCTTGGCGTAGTCGCCCACCATGCCGGCCAGCTCCTCGCCGAGCTGGCCCGAGTAGGGGCTCAGGCGCTCGTAGTCCGGCGGGCTCAGCTCCACGATGAAGTCGTTGGGGACCACGGTCCGGTCGCGGTTCCAGATCGTCGCGTTGTTGTCGCACTCGCGCTGCAGGGCGCCGGCGATCTCCACGGGCTGGACCTCGGACTTGAAGACCTTGGCGAAGGTGCCGTTGACCAGACCTTCGAGGCGCTGCTCGAACTTCTTCAGGACTCCCATGGGGCACCTCCTCCGTCGTTGCCGTCCTGGGCACTGCTTACCTGGTACTGCTTACTGATCGTATCCACGCGCCGGAAAATCGGCTGGTTCCCCCTGTCGGCGCTGTCGACGGGTGTCGACGCCTGCGGAGTTCCCTCCGGACGACCCCTTCGAACTCCTCCTGCTCGTACTCCGTGCTCGTACTCCACGCACGCACTCCTGGCATGGATCGTAGAGGTGGCCGCAGACCAGTGTCCCGCACCTGACCGTGGACCCCGTCCTCTCCTGGAGAGATGCGCGGGACCGGTACGAGGTTGATACGTGAACCGATTCGTGTCGAGACGTTGTGCGGGGGTGGGGCCAGGTGCCACGGGGTACCGGGCCGGGGATCAAGGGGGCGAGGCGGGGATCTGGGCTGCGGGCGGGGAGGCGGGTGCCGGGGGCGGGTGCTGGGGGCGGGGGGTGAGGTGGGGCCGAGGGGTGGGCGGCCGGGGTCCGCAGTGGGCGCCGCCGGTCGGGGTCGGGCCTCTCGTCGCTGGTCGGGAGGGGTGTCCGCGCGCGCGGGCCGGGTCGCCTGCGGGAAAGGGATGTGAACCCACCCTCTCCAGCGTGCTAATGTTCTGCGTGTCGGAAGGCGCCAGCACCGAAAGGAGCGGGAGCCGGAAGACACACCCAATGCGCGGGTGGCGGAATAGGCAGACGCGCTGGATTCAGGTTCCAGTGCCCGCAAGGGCGTGGGGGTTCAACTCCCCCCTCGCGCACCACTAGGTAGTGACGAACGGGTCTCTGCCGGTGACGGAAGTCACCGCGGGGGCCCGCTTCTCGTTGTGTCGACGGTTGTGAGGCAGCGCACGGCTCGGAGAAACGTGAAAGGTGGCCTTGGTCGTGAGCTATCTCACGGTCAAGGCCACCTTCACTTCAGGGGGCGTGCGGCCCTCGGCGGGTGCCCCCCTCGGGGCACCGGTGTACCGCCTGTGCCCGTTCTCCGTCACCGGTAGCGCAGCAGCAGCATCGCGGCGTCGTCCTGGAGCGGGCCGTTCACATGCTGGAGCAGGTCCTGGCGCAGGGTTTCCAGCGCGACCTCCGGGTCCGGTTCCTTGAGCAGGTGGGCGCGTTCGGTGAGCGCATAGAAGCGGCCGTCGGTGTCGCGTGCCTCGATGATTCCGTCGGTGTACAGCAGCAGTTGGTCGCCCGGAAGGAAGCTGGTGTCGAAGGGTTTCGGTTCGGCCGTGCCGTGTTCGCCCAGGCCGAGCGGCAGGGCGTAGGCGGGCGGTTCGGGAAGAAGCATGGTGCCGTCGGCGCGGATGACCATGGGTGCCGGGTGGCCGAAGTTGAGGAAGGTGACCTGATGCCCGCTCACCTCGGCCAGGATCACGGTGACGAACTTCTCGCCGTCCAGTTGCCGGGCGACGGACCGCTCGAGCCTGCGCCCGACCTGCACCAGGTCCGTTTCGTCAAGCGCTGCTTCCCGGAAGGCTCCAAGGACCACGGCCGCGGTCTCCACCGCTTCCAGTCCTTTGCCCTGGACGTCCCCCACGATCACTCGTACGCCCTGGGACGCGGCGACGACTTCGTACAGGTCTCCGCCGATCCGGGCCTCGGCGACGGCGGATGTGTAGGAGACGGCCGCTCTGAGGTGCCCGGCCAGCCTTGGCACCGGCTTGAGAAGCACGCGCTGGGCCGCTTCGGCGATCGACCGGACGCTGTCCAGCTCTGCCTCCCGCTTCCGGCGCATGGACACGGCCACGAGCCCCGCGACGGTGACCCCCATGACGGAGGCGAAGGTCATGGAGACGCGTCGCACGTCGGTCAGGTTGTCGTACCAGGCCAGGCCGACGCAGAGCAGCAGGGCTATCCCGCCGACGCACACGGTGCGTCTCCGGCCGCCCACGAGGGGGGCGAAGGCCGGTCCCAGCGACACCAGCGGCAGGAAGTGCATGGACGGGCCGGCGGCGACGTCGACCATGGCCACCGCGCCCATCATCGCGAAGGGCAGCACGGACAGCACAGTCGGCTGACGGTTCTTCGCGGACATGTCGCCCTCCGGCACTGGAGCGGCCTGTCCCGGACCAAGGGGGTGGGACAGGCCGCCGGAACCCTTCCCCCTTACTGCGGACCGAGCACCACTCATGGTCGCAGACCTACCCCCCGGTTCCCATGAAAAGGCGACATTGACCCCATAAGGAGGCTGCGCCGCCGCAGTGTTGGCAGGGGGAAGGACGCTCACTCGGAGAGGGAACCGGTCCGATGCCCGGTGCGCGAGCGACGCATTCCTGGCGCCCCGCACCCGGACCTCGGCACAGCGTTGACGGGTACGGGCCGTCCGCGCGGTCAGCGGAACTCGGCAGGCCGGGGCCGCAGTCCGACGCCGCCACCAGCCAGAGGACGCGCACCCCCGGGCAAAGGGGAGCCGCCTTCGCGCACCGGCCCGCGTTGACGCGGACGAGTCAAGGCACCCGGCGGAAGACCACTACCGCTCCTCCGGCCGCGCCGCGTGCCGGGCATGGGGGGCCGCGAGAGGGTGGCGTGGGTCGGTGGCGCGGGTGATGGCGGACTCGACGGCGGCCACCCGGTCGGCGAGGAGGCCGAGCGCGGCCACCGCACGGGTGAAGGGGTCCTCGGCGGGACCGCCGAGGACCTGTGCGCGGACGTAGGGGGTCTTCACCTCGGTCCAGCGTGCCGCCCCTTCGGCGGTCAGGGTGCCGCGCAGCTCGGCCAGTTTCAGGAGATTGGCCTCCGCCCCGCCGGTGAGGGTCTGGGCCTCCGCGGTGAAGTGGTCGTCGATGACGGCGGCGAGTTCGGCGTCGTTCATGACGGGCCGCACGCGCTGGGCGATCTTGTTCATGGTGCGGTAGGAGCCCTGGAGCCGGAACGGCGGCTCGGTGCGCGTCGCGTCGGACTGCGCGGCGGAGGCGATGTAGGCGGCGTTGACCGCGAGAACCGTCTCGCGCACGGTGAGCAGGTGCCGGAGCACGGACACGATCTGCTCCACCTCGGCAGGCGCGTAGGGGTGCGTCAGCCGGTCCGCGCGGGCCGTGGGGTCCTGCTCGGCGAGCCGGACGAACAGGTCGAGGTCACGTCGGTCGCGCCCGGCGAGCGGGGCGAGCACCGGGTTCGAGGTGAGCGCGTTCTCCAGGAAGCTGTACGCGAAGACGTCCTCCTTGCCGGTGAGGACGTCGCCGAGGTTCCAGACGTCGGCGCGGTTGGCGAGCATGTCCGGCACCCGGAAGCGGGCGCCGGACTCGGTGTAGGGGTTGCCGGCCATGCAGACCGCGAAGAGCTTGCCCCGGAGGTCGTACGTGCGCGGCACGCCGTCCCACACGCCGTCGATGCGGCGGGTGGCGTCGCACAGCGGAATGAACTTCTGCAGCAGCTCCGGCGAGGTGTGCTGGATGTCGTCGAGGTACAGGAGCGCGTTGTTGCCCGCGGCCAGCGCGAAGTTGATCTTCTCGATCTCCTGGCGGGCCGTGGCGTCCGGGGCCGCGGCCGGATCCAGCGAGGTGACGGTGTGCCCGAGTGCCGGGCCGCTGACCTTCACGAGCATCAGGCCGAGGCGGTCGGCGACGTACTCCATCAGCGTCGTCTTGCCGTAGCCGGGCGGGGAGACCAGCAGCAGGAGGCCGCCCGTGTCGGTGCGCTTGGTCTCGCCCGCGGTGCCGAGCTGCCGGGCGAGGCTGTCGCCGACGAGGGGCAGGTACACCTCGTCGATGAGGCGGTTGCGCACGAAGGCCGCCATGGAGCGCGGGCGGTGGTCGTCCAGCCGCAGGCGGGTGCGTTCGGCGGCGACCAGGGCGGTGCGCCGGCGCTGGTAGGCGAGGAACGCGGGAACCTCGAGCTGTGCGAACCGCGTGGTCCGGGCGAGGAACTCGTCGATCCGCAGGGTCAGGCTGCGCCCGGCGATGCGTGGATGCGTGCCGAGCAGCTCCTCGGCCATGGCCACCGGCGAGGCCTCCGACTCGTAGCGGGCCAGGTCCGGGCACAGCTCCGCGGCCACCGCCTCGGCCAGGTCCCCGGCGGCGGCCTCCGTGCCGGTGGAGGCGGCGTACGCCGACAGCCACGCCTTCGCCAGCTGGCGGCGTGCGGCCAGGTCGTCGAGTGCGGCCAGGTCCTCGGCGTAGGCCGAACTGTCCACCGTCCGGCGGAACGTGTCGAGCAGCGTGCGGGTGGCTGTTGTGATGACGAAACCGTCGGGGCCGGTCGTCAGTTCCTCGAAGAGGTACGACGCCGCCGCCGAGGCGCGTTCCCCGGCCTCCGGGGCCCAGGCGCGGATCGCCGACGCCAGCTCCGCCTCCAGCTCGGCGATGGCGGGCGCCAGGCCGAAGGTGGCGAGGGCCCGGGCCAGGGACATCGCTCGCCGGGTCCACGTCGCGCGCGACTCGGTCGTGCTGCCGTGCGCCCAGAACAGCTGGGCCAAGGCGCGGGCGGCGCTCTCGTGGCGCAGCGTCCCGGCGTGCTCGTACAGGGGCAGGAGCGCGGTGAGGATCACTGTGGCGTCGTGGTCGTGGATGCCCCGCTCGTAGCCCTCGTCGTACGCCTCCTGCGCCGCCTTGCGCACGAGGGCCGGCAGGTCGGCCTCCGCCAGGGCGGCCGGGCCGTGTTCTCTCAGCAGGCGGGCGGCGAGGTGTTCGGCGCGGTAGACCTCGGGCGACTCGGACGGCACGGTGCGCTCCCAGTACGGGCGCGTGGCGGCGAAGTCCGGGTCGGCGACCGGCGAGCGGTAGTCGGTGCCGGTGAGAGCGAAGGCGAGCCCGTCGCCGTGCGGGACCAGAGTGAGGTCGAGGGGCTGGGTGGTGACGGCGAAGCGGTGGCCGCCCAGGCGGAGGATGCTGCCGCCGTCGGCGTACAGGTCGGTGCGGTCGCGCAGCGCGCGGGCCGCTTCCTGCCGCGCGGCCTTCAGACGGCCGTCCAGTTCCTCCGCCCGGACGCTGTCGCCGAGTGCGCGCAGTTCCTCCGCGGTGTGGCGGACCTTGGCGACCAGGGGGTCCGAGGCGAAGTAGGTGGAGACCGCCTCCGCGTCGGCGAGCGAGGCGGTACGCCGTGTGATCGTCTCCAGGATGCGGGCGGCGGAGGCCGTGAGCTGTTCGGCACGGCGGGCGCGGGCGTCGAGGAGGGTCTGCTTGCGGGCGGAGAACGCCTCGTAGACCTCTGTGCGCTTGTCGGCGAGCTCGCCGAGGAAGTCGTCGAACTCCGCGAAACGGGACTCCAGGTTCTCCAGCCGCACCAGCGTGCCGCCCAGCTGCTCGTCGCACGCCCCGGGGCTGTCGGCCACCGCGAGCGCACCGGTGACCGCCTGGCCGAGCAGCGCGAACTCCGCGGCGAACTCGGCGCGGCCCTCGCTGTCGCGGAGAGCGCGGCGGCGGGAGTCCAGGATGGCGCGGGCGCGGTTGACCCGGCCCAGAACGTCGGCGATGCGTTCCAGGACGGACGTGCGGACGGTGGCGTCGCCGATGTCCAGGCCGGTGACGACGTCGGTGACCGTGCGCAGCGTGTCGGCGAGGTCGTCGAGCCGGGCGGCGACGGGTGCCGCCTCGGCGACACTGCCGATCGACTCGGCGTCGGCGACGAGCTGTTCGACGTCCCGGTGGTGTTCGGCGAAGGCGTCCTCGCGGGCCAGGAAGGCGACGGCCCGCTGCCCGAACGCCGCGAGATCCGCCTCCGCCTCGGCAGCGAGTCCGTCGATGCGGGCGGTGTCGGCGTACCGCAACTCCTTCAGGGTCAGCAGGTGTCCCTGAGCGCGCCGTAGTTCGGTCAGCCCGCTCACCCAGGCGGCCGCGCCGCGCGGCGCCTCGCCCCGCAGCCGTCGCACCACCGCCGCCAGACGCCCGGCAGCCTCCTCGAGCGCGTCGGCGGCCTGACGGGACAGCGTCTGGACGGTGCGGAACTCGGCGAGCACCTGCTCGCCCGTGGCCCGTACGGCATCCAGCCGAGCGCGCAGGTTCCCCAGGTCGGCCTCGCCCAGCCAGTGGTGGCTGTCGGCCGCGCGGACGCAGGCGGCTACCAGCGCCTCGTACACCTCGACCGTCGGCGTGGTCTCGGCGGCCGCGCGGCTGATGGAGAGGCAGTCGGAGATGGCGCGCACAAGGTCGGCGTTGCCGACGCGGCCGAGCGGACCGGTGCCCGTCGGGGCGGCGTACGTGTCAGCGGTGTAGGGAGAGGCCCACTGCTGGACCGGGTGCACGCGGGCGGGCTCGTCGCCGTCGGCCCGCAGCGTCATCAGGGTGCCGTCGTCGAACCGGGCCCATCCGTGGCAGGGCAGCGGAGCGGCGACCTCCTTGCGGATCGTGTTGTACGACAGCAGAAGGCTGCGGCCCTCGGCGCGCGCGTGGAACGCGAACAGGACGTCCTCGCCGTAGGGCGAGCGCACCTCGCGCTCGAATTCCAGGCCGGTCGTGTCGAGCTCGTACGTCTTGTGGGCGCCTCCGGCCAGGCAGTAGCCGCCGGGGAACACGATCCCCCGGTCCTCGGGCACGCGGCGGCACGCCTGCCCGATACCGTCGAGCCGCACCACGGACTTGGTGAGGGTGTCGAACACCAGGTAGCGGTGGGCGTCCTCCTTGTAGGGGCGGATCCGCAGCAGGATCAGCGCGCCCACGCGTGCGTGCGCGATGTCCGCGTCGGCCAGCGACTGCAACGGCTCGTCGACCGGCTCGGAGTGGATTCCCTCGCCCGTTTCGGTGTCGTCCTCCACCTTGACGGTCAACGTCCCGCCGAGCGTGTCGACGAAGACCTCGCCGTGGACGGACACGTGCGGGTGACGGCCCAGGACGTGGTCCTCGCGGGTCGCCTGGGTCCACCCGAAGTCGTGGGAGGGCGGCAGCACGTGGTCGCGGTCGCCGCGCGCGTCCAGGAACGTCACCGGTCCGTCGTCGGCCAGCCTCCAGCGCAGCACCCTGATGTCGTCGGTCCTGTCGCCGGTCTGGAAGGCGGCCAGCAGTTTGCCGTCGATGCGGCGGAGCCGGAGGAGACGGGCCTGACGGTAGTAGCGGTGGAGGGCCCCGAACTCCCGTGCGAAGGCGGGGTCGTCGAGCAGGCCTGGTACCGCGTTCTCGGGCAACCGGTTCAGGTCGCGGTCGTACAGCGCGAGGACGTCGCCCACCTGCGGCTCGGGCTGCGTGCCGCTGTATCCGAACAGCAGGAAGTCCCCGACCGCGACGACGTCCCGGGGCACGCACGCGTGCTCCGTGCGCAGCCGGCCCGTACGCGTGAGGTCGAGTCGCGTGGCGCCGAACTCCTCGACGCGACGGGCGTTGAGGAGCTCCGCGCCACGGGCGAGTTCCGCGGCCTGTGCGGTGAGCCGGTCGCGCAGCACCTCGTACGTTCCGGTGTCGACGGCGTCGTACGAGCCCGTCTCCAGGGCGGTGGCCATGGATCGTGCGTCCCTTCCTTCAAGTGGTGCGGTGCCGGAGTTGCCGTCCCCTGCGCGGCAGCTCCGGCACCGCGTGTCGTCAGGCCCTGGCCGTGCCGTTGAGGGCGGTGAGCGGGGTATCGGCGAGGCCCAGCTGTCCGGCCTTGTCGAGGAGCTGCTGAACCTGTCCGGCGTTCGCGGTGCCTGACTTCATCAGCTTCATCAGCAGCGCGGAGACGGTGAGGTTCTGCACGTCCGCCGTGGAGACCGAGCCCAGGATCCGGCTCAGGTCGTCGGTGAGACTCGACGTGCCGTCCAGCCACGGCCTGGTCAGCGCCTGCGCGGTCCGGGAGTGCTCGACGAAGCCGTCCACACCCTTGCCGAGGGCGATGGAGGACATGAGCCGGTCGAAGAAGACCGACTCGCCGCCGACGATGTCGATGTCGGCGTTCTCCAGGCCGGTGGCCAGGACCGTGGCCTGCGCCTCGGCGACCTGCCGCTGGACGTCGAGCCCGGCGAGCCGGATCTCCTTCTCGGCCTGCAGCCGCAGCCGGTACTCCTCGTGCTCGCGGGACGCCTCGTCCAGCGCGGCCATCGCCGCCGCCTTCTCGGTCAGGCCCGCCGCCTCGGCCTTCAGCTTCTCGCCGATGGCCGTGGCCTCCGCGAGCGCCTTGGCCTGGGCGCCCTCGGCCTCGGCCCGCATCCGTGCCTCGGCCGCCGCGGCCTCCGCCCGGCCGGCCTTCTCGACGACCTCGGCCTCCTTGTCACGGACCTGCACGGCCGCGAGCCCCTCGGCGGCGGCCTCGGCCTGGACGCCCTCGGCCAGCCGCAGCTTGGCCCGCGCGTCGAGGTCGGCCGTCTTCAGCCGCGCCTCGGCCAGGGTCAGTTCCTCGGCGGCGCGATGCGTGGCGGCCTGCTCGGCGGCCTCGGCGGCCTTGATGTCCTTGACCAGCTTCTCCTGCGCCTCGGCCTCGGCGGCGATGATCACGGCCTGGCGCTGCCGCTCCGCCTCCTGAACCGCACGCAGCTTCTTGATGGACTCCTCCTGCTCGGCGACCGTGCGGTCCACGGCGACGCGCTCGCGGATGACCTCGGCGATGTCCCGCTTCTCCGCCTCGACCTCCTTCTCGGCTGCGATCCGCGTCAGTTCGGTCTCCCGCTCCCGGGCGATGACCTCCAGCAGGCGGTCCTTCTCGATCCGCTCGTTCTCGACGGCGATGACCCGCTCGCGGTTCTTCGCGGCGACGGCGACCTCGCGGGCCTGGTTCTCGCGCTGGACGCCGAGCTGCTCCTCGGTGCGCAGGAACGCGCCCTGCGCCCGCAGCCGCTCCTCCTCCACCACCCGCGCGGTCTCGGCCTCCTCACGAGCCCGGGAGGTCTCGATCTCCCGCCTCTGCTTGATCTCCGCGTCGACCTGCCGGCGCTCCAGCTCGAGGATGGCCTCGCGGGCGTCGACGTTCTGCCGGGTGATCTCCTTCTCCTCGGTGCGTTGCGCCTCGTTGGTGCGCACGTGTTCGAGGGCCGTCAGCTCGGTGATCTTCCGGATGCCCTGGGCGTCGAGGACGTTGGCCGGGTCGAGCTGGGTGAGCGGCGTCTGTTCCAGGTAGTCGATCGCGGCGTCCTCCAGGTGGTAGCCGTTGAGGTCGACGCCTATGACCTCGATGATCCGGTACCGCAGCTCCTCGCGCATGGTGTACAGGTCGGTGAAGTCCAGCTGTTTGCCGACGGTCTTCAGCGCCTCGGAGAACTTCGCGTGGAACAGCTCCTGCAGCGTGGCCTGGTCACTCGCGCGTGCCGTGCCGACGGACTGGGCGACCTTGATGACGTCCTCGACGGTCTTGTTGACCCGCACGAAGAACGAGATCCGGATGTCCGCGCGGATGTTGTCCTGGCAGATCAGCCCGTCCCGCCCGGCCCGCGTGATCTCGATCGCCTTCACCGAGATGTCCATCACCTCTGCCTTGTGCAGCACGGGCAGCACGACCTGCCCGGTGAAGGTCACATCGACCTTCCGCGTCTTGGAGACGATCAGCGCCTTGCCTTGCTCCACCTTGCGGAACAGTCGCGAGAGGACCGACAACGCGAGGAGAACGACGATCAGGCAGGCGGCAGCGAGCACGCCGATGACATCCATGGCATACGTCCTTGAGGCATAAGGCGGTTGTGGTGAAAGGCGGGGCCGCTTCGTCAGAGGTGAGCCGAGGCTCAAGCGGCGCGGTCGTCCGCCGTGGGGTGGACAGGACCGGGTTCGCCGGGGAAGAGCCGGTGCAGCGGCCGGACGAGCAGACGGGTCAGCCGCCAGGCGGCGTACAACGCGGCGGCCGACACCACGGGGCGCAGAACCCCGGTCATGGTTCCCGAGGGCGCGAGCGCGGCGAACAGCACGCTCGCGCCGACACCGAGGAACCAGGCGAGCACCGTCAGCAGGGAGAGCGCGACCGCCACCGGCACGCCGCCCATACCCCAGCCGCCGAGGTCGACATCCGGATCGAAGCTGTCCGAGGCCGTGACACCGAGGCCGACCAGCAGCCAGAAGCACACGACCACGACGAGAGCGGCGGTGAACAGAAGTCCGGGAAAACCGGTGGCGGCCTCCACGAACACCCGCATCGTCCGACCCCCTCTCCCGCGTACGGCGCACATGGCCGGCACGCTGCCTCCCTCCGGGCTCCGGACCGGGCACCTGCCGGTGCCCGGCACCGGAACCGTCCGCAGTGCTCCCCGCGCGTCATGATGCACGGCCGTGTCCGTCCCGCGCATTGCCGGTTCTCGGCAGTGTTCATTAGGGTCTCCATGCCGGTGAACCGCTAAGAAACCGTCACCGGCGCGTCAAGATGCGGGGGACGGCATGACGGAGCGGGAGATACCCGAGCACTATCTGGGCGGCTACACCCGGATCCTGGCCGAGGTCTCGGCCACCGGCCGGCGCCTCACCCGCGAGGAGATCGAGTCACGGCGCGCCCTCGGGGAGCAGGCCGCGGACGCCGGCCACGAACTGCGTGCCATGGTCAGCGCCCACCTGGCGGCGGCCCGCACCGCGTGGCCCAGCACGCCAGGCTCCGCCGACAGCACACTCGCCGCCATACAGCAGGCCGTCGACGCCTTCGCCGAGGGCTACGAACGCGCCCAGCGCCTGGCCGTACGTCAGGAGGAGGCCGCCCGCCGCGAGTTCATCGACGACCTCCTCTACGGCCGCAGCGACCTGGGCCGCCTCTCCGAACGCGCGGAACGCTTCGGCCTGCGCCTGTCCCACGCCCACGCGGTCGCCGTCGCGCAGGGACCGGCCGCCTACGACGAGGGAGATCCCGTGGCCCGGCAGGTGGAGCGCGCGCTCATCACCCGCTTCGGCAACCGCAACGTCCTGCACACCACCAAGGACGGACGGCTGTTGTGCGTCGCTCCCGGCCACGAGGACGAGATCCTGTCCTACTTCGCCAAGCAGGCGCACGCCGCCACCGACGGCGGCCGGGTTGCGATCGGCCGCCCGCAGCCGGGCCCCGGCGGAGTGGTCCAGTCGTACGAGGAGGCCCTGAACGCCCTGGAGCTGGCCGAACGCCTCGGCCTCGACAACCCGGTTCTGTACGCCGCCGACCTGCTGGTCTACCCGGTCCTCACCCGGGACCGCCAGGCCATGGCCGACCTCGTCCTGAACAACCTCGGCCCGCTCACCACCGCCCGGGGCGGCGCCCAGCCGCTCCTCGACACTCTCACCGCCTACTTCGACTCCGGCTGTGTCGCGGCCGAGGCGGCCCGCCGGCTCTCCCTGAGTGTGCGGGCCATGACCTACCGCCTGGCGCGCATCCACCAGCTCACCGGCGCGAACCCGGCCGACCCCGCCCACCGCTACATACTCCAGACCGCCGTCATCGGCGCCCGGCTGCTGGACTGGCCGGCCCAGGACCTCTGACACCCGAACCGGTGGTCCCGGGCCGGCCCGCCACGGGCCCTGGCCCACACGGGAACAGGCCGGCCCCGCCGATGCCCCATGGCGCCGGGTGCGGGCCGCACAGTGACGCGTCCGTGGAGGTGCCCGGACCGGTGCGGCACCGCATGGCCATATCCTTACCCGCAGCTCAACGCCCCTTCCGTGGGACCGGGGTACCGTCTTCAGCGGGGGCTGGGACTGCACGGCAGTGACGGGGGACAGGCGCGGTGAAGCGGTACATCAGGCGGGGACGGTTCCACGGGGCGCTCACGGGCGTGACCGTGGCGGCGCTGGCCGCAGGAGGCTGCGGCGCGGGCGGTGGCAGCACGACCGGCGGGCCCTCGACCACCACGCAAGCCGCCCCTACCGGCCCTGCGCCCAGCGCCACTGCTCACGCCGCGACCTGGCACAAGTGGGGCCTGGCACCACTGCCCGCGACCCCCGAACCCCCGGCCGACAAGCCCGTCAAGCTTTCCGCCACCGGCCCGGTCCCGGTCTTCACCCACATACCGACCTCGCAGAAGGTCGTCTTCATCACCGTCGACGACGGCCAGGAGAAGGATCCCAAGTTCATCGAGATGATGCGGGACTTGAAAGTCCCGATCACGATGTTCCTGATGAACGACGCCATCAAGTCGGACTACGCGTACTTCAAGCCGCTCCAGGCGATGGGCAACCACATCCAGAACCACACCCTGCACCACCCCGTGATGAGCACCATCCCCCTGGCTCGCCAGAAGGAAGAGGTCTGCGGCGACCAGAAGGTGCTCACCGAGGAGTACGGCACCGCGCCCCTCCTGTTCCGCCCGCCGTACGGCGCGTACGACGACGAGACCAAGATCGCGGTTGGGGAGTGCGGGCCCCGGGCGATCGTCTGGTGGCGGGAGTCCATGCAGATCCGCAACATGCAGTACCAGGAGCCGGGCAGGAAACTGCGTCCCGGCGACATCATCCTCGCCCACTTCCGCGGGCCCACGGAGCTCAAGGGCGCCACGATGACACAGATGTTCGCCAATCTGCTCAAGCGCATACAGGAGCAGGGGTTCGCCGTGGCGCGTCTGGAGGACTACATCCAGCCACCCGCTGGGTGAGTCCGCTCCGGCGAGCCACCGGTCCGGCAGCGGGAGCTACGTCCCGCTCAGGGGCGCCTTGCGGGCAACGGACATCTCCACCGCCCCAAAGCCCTCCTGCCGGCCGGGGGCGGGACGCCGCCGCAGAGGGCGGCGCCCCGCCGGGAGATCAGCCGACGTGCAGGGTCAGAGCGGCGGTGTGGAGCGTGCCGCCGGTCCGGAACTGCAGGAACAGCCGCCAGTTGCCGGACGTGGGCAACTCGGCGTGGAAGTTCAGGTCCGGGCCGCCGTGGTCGCCGGTCACCTTGGTGGTCGGGTGGAGGTGGGCGAACGCGGCGTCGCCCTCGTGGAAGGCGGTCAGGTGGGCGTAGGTGTCCAGGTAGGGCTGCAGGTCGGTGACGGGCTTGCCGTCCTTGGCGATGGAGACGGCCAGCGGGTGCGCCGTCCCCGCCATGGGCTCGCCCTTGACGGTGACGGTGTACCCGTCGACCTGTGTGCTGCCGGCGGGAGCGGGCAGCGGGGTCCTCGTGGCGTTGCCGGGCACGGTGAGGGTGCGTGACAGCACGAAGTCCTTGCCCTTGCCGGGCCCGGCGGCCGGGGTGAAGGAGGCGAACATGCGCCAGGAGCCCGGGGCGAGGGAGGCCAGGTCGGCACTCCAGGTGCCGTCGGCGTTCATGGTGGGGTGGATGTGCTGGAAGCCGGTCAGGTCGGAGCGGACGGCGTAGAAGTGCATCCGCATGGTCTGGTCGAGGGCGAAGCCGGTGACCGGCTTGCCGTCCGGCCCCGTGACCGTGAACCGGTAGGCGGCCTGCTTGCCCGAGGGCAGGGTCGCGTCCTTGGAGGTGAGGCGGTAGCCGTCCTTCGTGTCGGACAGGCCGTTGCCGGTGGCCATGTGGTCCATACCCGGCATGCCGCCCATGGCGTGTGACGCGCTGGGCGAGGAGGACACGGAGGACGTGGCGCCGTGGTCCATGCCGGGCATGGACGACGAGGAGTCGCCGGAGGAGCCGCAGGCGGCCAGCGTCAGTGCGAGAGCGGCTGCGGCGCCGGCCGCTGCGAGGCTGCGCCGACGGGAAGAAAAGGACATTGACGTGGGTCTTTCCGGGTGGGCGCACCACACCGGTGGTGCGCGGAGGTGGGCAGGGCACGATGCCGGTTTGGGCGTGGGCCTGGGTCCGGCGCGTGCCTGTCACGTCCGCGCGATGCACACCTGAAGCAGGAGATCTCTTCCGCGGGCCGGTGGCCCGCGCCGTCCCGTCCCGTCGGCTGCCGCCCGCAGTCGGGCGGGCGTCCACAGAGCGAGTCCTGCGGCACCTGCCACGGCGAGCGGACCGGGGGCGGGCAGGGGGGTCCGGTCATGGGCCGGGGTCGAGACGCACAGCGCCCCGGGCATCCCGGATGTGCCGGCGGCCCGGACCGCGGGGGCGAAACCGTGCGCGGGAGGCGCGGCTGCGGTCGTCGCGGCGGCGCCGTGGCCGCCGGCCGGCGGCGAGGCCGCCATCGCGGGCATCGCGCCGTGGCAGCCCTCCGTGGCCGTGGCCGGGGCGCCGTGCATGAGGAACAGGCCGAACAGCACCGCGCACACCGCCGGCAGCAGGGTGATGCCCCGCCTGCCTGCCTGTGCGCCGTCCATGGTCATGCCCTTTCTCGTTCGGTGCGCGCTACCCGACCATACCCTGGGAGGGTATGGAATGCCCGATCTCGGTGCGGGGCCTGCAGGCGGCCGGCCGACACCTGCCGCAGATCCGCTGCCACGACGGTCGCCGCGGCCGAGGCACACTGAGCAGATCGTCCCGGTCACCTCACCCGGTCACCGGCACCGGTACGGGAGTGAGGTGACCGGAGCGGTGCAGGCGTGCCACCAGCCCGGCGCACACGAGCCCGGTGCCGGCCAGTGCCGCCCACGGCAGCCAGCGCACGCCCGTGTCGAACAGCGACCCGACCGCGAGGTTCCCGAGGGAGACCGCGACACCGGAGGCGGTGTTGTAGGCGCCGTAGTAGGTCGCGATGAGCCGGTCGCCGGAGAGGCGGACCACGGTGTCCATCTCGAAGGGGTAGAGCAGGGCCCCGCCCCACGCCAGCAGCGCGGCGCAGAGCATGAGCGCGAGAACACCGGCTGCCAGGCCGACGGCTCCGTCGTAGGGACCGGGCAGGACCAGCAGGAACGCGGCGCTCATCGCCACCAGTCCGTAGGCGATGGCCCGCGGTCCGGGCAGAGCCCGTCTCGCCCACGCGGTCAGCTTCAGCTGCCCCGACAGGGCGGCGAGCGCGGAGACCGCGAAGACCGCCCCCGTCACCGGACCTGTCCGGTCGCCGAAGAGTTCCCGGGCGCGCAGGGGGAGGGCGAGATAGACCTGGAAGCCCAGGACGTACGAGCCGGTCATGGCGGCGGTGAACAGGAGGAAGGGCCGGTTGGCGGCGACGGTGCGCCAGTCGGCGGCGACGGCGCGCCAGGCCGGCTCGGTCCCCCTGTCGGCCGGCGGGCGGGCCGGCAGGGCGCGGGCCTGGAGGACGGCCAGGACCGCGAAGATGAGCGCCGCGACCGTACACACTGCGCCGAAGTCCCAGGTCAGCAGGGCCAGTCCGGCAAGTGGGCCGATCAGGATTCCTGCCTGGTAGAAGACGTTGAACGCGGCGAAAGCCTCGACGCGGCGCTCCGCGCCCGCGTCGGCGGCCAGATACGCGCGCACGGCCGGGTTGAACAGCGCGCCCGCCAGCCCTGTCAGGGCGGAGGCCAGGACCAGCGCGGACAGCGTGTCCGCCACCGCGAGCAGTGCGAAGGCGATCGTCCGCAGGGTGCACCCGATGAGAATCATCGGCTTGCAGCCGTAGCGGTCGGCGAGGGTGCCGCCGACGAGGAACATGCCCTGCTGGGAGAGGTTGCGCACGCCGAGGACCAGGCCGACCGTCCAGGCCGCGAGGCCGAGGCCGTGGGCGAGGTGGTCGGCCAGGTAGGGCATGAGCATGTAGAAGCCGAGGTTGATGGCGAACTGGTTGACCATCAGCAGCCGCGCCGGCCGGTCGAAGGAGGCCAGCCGGGCCCGCAGCCCCCTCATCGAACGCCCGCCCCGGCACGCTCCGCGGTCGTACGGCCGAGCGGGTCGCGGACCTTGCTGCACCTGGTCCAGCCGGTCGCCACGCACTCGTCGGGCTCGGCGATCTCGTCGGGTTCCGGCGGCGGTTGCCGGTCCAGCAGCTCGCGGTCGCGGCACCATGCGTCGTTGTAGACCGTGTCCAGGTAGCGGTGCGGGCCGTCGGGGAAGACCGCTGCGATCCGGGTGCCGGGGGGATACGTACGCGCGACCCATCCCGCGACGAGGGCGACGGCCCCGACGCTCCAGCCGCCGGTCGCGTAGTGGCGGCGGCCGAGTCGGCGGCAGGCCCATACCGCTTCGGCCGGCGCCACCCAGTGGACCTCGGCGAAGGCCGCGTAGTCGACGTTGCCCGGGTGGATGCTGGAGCCCAGGCCGCGCATCAGCCTCGGCCCGTCGGGCTGCCCGAAGATCGTGGACCCGACCGCGTCCACGCCGATCAGGGTCAGGGCGGGGAAAGACTCGCGCAGTACGCGGGAGATGCCGGCGGAATGGCCTCCGGTGCCCACCGACGCCACGAGGACGTCGATCCGGCCGAGTTGCGCGATCAGCTCCGTGGCCAGCGGCCGGTACGCGGCCACGTTGTCCGGGTTGTGGTACTGGTCGGGGCAGTAGGCGCCCGGTGTGCGGGCCAGCAGCTCGGCGACGCGCTCCCGGCGGGCCTGCTGCCAGCCGCCGTCCTCGTGCGGGGCGGCGACCTGGTCGACGTGCGCGCCGAGCGTGGTCAGCAGCCGCAGCACCGGCGGCTCCATACCGGGGTCGGTGACGACGGCGACCGGATGACCGAAGGTCAGCCCGGCCAGCGCGAGCCCCAGGGCGAACGTGCCGCTGGACGACTCGACGATCGGGGTACCCGGCGCGAGATCCCCGCGCCGGCGGGCCTCACGGATCATGTGCAGACCGGGGCGGTCCTTGATGCCGCCGGGGTTCGCGCCTTCGAGCTTGGCGTAGAAGCCGCGGCCGGCCGGGGCGAAGGGTTCGTCGATCCACAGGACCGGGGTGCTGCCCACCAGTTGGGAGGGGCGACGGGCGACCACGGGGAGCGGAGCGTGGGCTCCGAGGGTTTCGGGCAGGGGGAAGTCCATGTGTGTACGGCTCCTTCGCACCGCGCACGACAAGGCGCGGTGCGGTCGTCATGGGTCAGGGGCGCGCGGGCACGCCCCTGCCGCGGAATGCGGGCGGGGCCGGGGCGTGCGGGCCGTGCCTACAGACGCCAGACGCAATGGAGCGCGAGGGTGTCCGGGGCGTCGGTGGTGGGGGCGGCGGTGCCGGACGGCCGGCCCCGGACAGCGGGCGTGGGCGTGGCGTCGGCCGTTGCGGACGGGCTGCCGGCCGGATCGGCGTGCCCCGGATCGGCGACCGTTGTGTCGACCGCGGTCCTGGGGCGGTCGGCCGCGTGGTCGATGTGGTCTCCGGCCCGGTGCTGATGCGCGGGGGACGGTTCGCCCTCGTGTCCGGTGTCGGCCGGAGGCCGAGCGCTCGCGGCGACCTCGACGGCGACGTGCGGTCCGGCGAAGGAGGAGGCGTGGACGGCGCCGGCGAGATGGGCGGTGATCAGGAGGACGAGGCCGAGGAAGAACCCCACACGGCCGGGCCGCATCGAGGCCCGTCGCACCATCGGCACTCTGATCACGTACACAGGGTATGAGTCTGATCACAGAAAGTGCGGAAGGCGGGTCGCCGGGGCGAGGCGCAGTGCCGGGCAGGAGCCCCGGCAGCCCGGGATACGGGATGCGAGATACGGGGCACGGCTGGGCTGCCCCCGGCCGGGACGGCGCTGTGCGCAGGCCGTGCCCGTGCCCGTGCCCGTACGCGGACCCGGACCCGGACCGCGACTCGATTGCGGAGGCGGTGACAGGAGAAACTACTACATGATGTAGAAATTGGGGAACGACCATCGCGGGGCGAGGAGTTCGGGCGCGGACCCCGGATTCGGCGGACCGGCGGCGTCGAGGAATCTACTACAAGACGTAGAAATAAATGTGAGTGCAGGAGTACGAAGAGGGGGAGGACCCGCCGATGGCACCAGGTCCCATGACCGTCGCAGGGGCACTGGATCCGCAGGCGATGCTGGCGAGGTTCGGCGCCTGGGCGGTGCTGATCGTGGTCTTCGCCGAGAGCGGGCTGCCCGCCCTCGGTGTCTTCCTGCCCGGGGACACCCTGCTGCTGCCGGCCGGGCTGGCATGCTCGCTCAGCACGCTGGGTGCGGCCCGGCTGTCGCTGCCGCTGGTGCTTGCGTGCGCGGGTGTGGGCTCGCTCGCGGGGGCGCAGACCGGGTTCTGGCTGGGGCGGCGCGGCGGCAGATCGATGCGGTTGCGGCGACCGGAGGGCAGGGGGCAGGCCCACATGAAGCGGGTCGAGGCCCTGTTCACGCGGTACGGGCCCCGGCGGGCGGTGGTGCTGGGGCGGTTCGTGCCGGTGGTGCGCACCCTGGTCCATCCGGCAGCCGGGCTGCTGGGCATGCCGACGGCCTCCTTCACCCTGTGGCAGGCCGTGGCCGGACTCGCCTGGTCGCAGTCGCTGGTGCTGGCCGGATACGCCCTGGGCGAGAGCGGACGGCGCGGAACGGCGTATCTGGCCCCCGCCATCGCCGCGGTCGTCGCCGTCGGACTGCTGCCACCCGCGATCCAGTGGCTCCGCGCCCGCCGGGCCGACCGTCGCCCGGGCGGGGCGGACCAGGCGTTGTCTACGGCGGAAGTGCCGTCGCGGCGCCCGTCGGCCCCCGCCCGGGCAAGGTGCCGGTGACCCCTGTCCCTCCGGCGGGCACCGCGCCGATCACCGGCAGCGGCACCGCCTTCCCGCCGCCATCCGGCGCGCCGGGCCGCATGCGCCGCCTGATCGCCGCCGCACTCCTGGTGCTGATCCCGGCCGGACATCTTGCGATCTCCGCCGACCGGAGCCGCCGTGTGGCCGCCGCACACAAGCTGCGCGCCGAGCGGGGCGGGCCGGTCCGCGGCATCCCCTCCGCCGTACAGCGCGCCGTCTGCCAGGTGCCGGTCCCGTCCGGGGCGAGCGGCGTCGCCTTCTTCGAGGCCACTGCCTGGGAGAAGGACTCCCTGTATGCGCAGTTCACCACCACCCCCGCCGGACTGACCGGCTTCCTGCGCCGACTCGGCGCCGGCCCCGCACGCCTGTGGGACGGCCTCGTCGGCCTCGTCACGGTGAAGATCCCCGCCAGGCAGTCCCGACACGTGCGCCGGGCGCTTCCCGGCGGATCACCGCTGGGCCGGTATGACGCTGACCACACGGGGCCTGTACCCGGCTCACGAGATAACGGTGAACCTCGACGACCCGCACCGGCCCACCGTGTTCGTCGTCTCCGTCATCCGCTTCGTCCATCGCGGCGGAACACCACCGCTTCCCCCGGTCGGTCCCACGCACTGGCCGACGGCCCCGACGGGCCGCCGCCACGCGGCAGTTCCGGGCGCGCGGCGGTATGCGGGCCGTGAGACCGTACCCCCCATTCCTCTTTATTTCTACAATATGTAGTAGATTTGCCGGGCAGTCACCTTCACGTCGCTGCGATATCACCAGCATGCCATCGCGGAGGCGGGAGCCGGCCGACGGCGCGGGCCCCAACCCCCTCGCCCCGTGCTGACCCCGTACTCACACGACGTGCTCATACGGAAGGACGTCTCGCTATGACCGCGGCCGCCACCGCGCAACTGGCCTTCGACGGATCCGGCATCGACGGCTCGTTGTTCACCTCCGTCACGGACTTCGCCCGCGACACCACATGGCTCAACACCCCCATGGAGGTGTGGACCAACCTCGGCCTGGGTGTCTTCGCGGTACTCATGGCCATGGGCTGGTGGACCGCGCGCCGCCGCGGCACGCAGGCCATGACCGTCGCGCTGGCCGCACCGGTCGCCGTCATGACCGCCTTCGCCGCCGCCGAGGTCGTCAAGAAGATCGTGGCCGAGGCGCGGCCCTGCCGGTCGATGCCCCACGCCTACATCGTCGACGCCTGCCCCGCGCCCTCCGACTACGCCTTCCCCAGCGGGCACAGCACCGTCGCCGCCGCGACCGTGGCCGCCCTGTTCCTGCTGGACCGCCGCCTGACCGCCATCGCCGCGGTGTTCGCCGTGGTGGAAGGCTTCACCCGGGTCTACGTCGGGGCCCACTACCCGCACGACGTGCTCGGTTCCGTGCTCCTCGCGCTGCCCGTCGCCCTCCTCACCAGCCTTGCGCTGCGCCGCTGGGCCACTCCCCTGGTCGCGGCGGCCGGCCGCGGGGCGCTGCGCCCGCTGCTCACCGCCGAACCGGGCGTCGCCACGCAGCCCGCCCGGCAGCTCCGTCCCTGACAGCGATCCGCGATGACCACACCCCCACTGCCGGGCGTACTCGCCGACCTCGCTCCTGTCCTTGACCATGGGGGCTACGCGGCGGTCGGCGGTCTGCTCTTCCTGGAGGACTTCGGCGTACCGGTCCCCGGGGAGACCGTGCTGATCGCAGCCGCCGTGTACGCGGGGGCGGGGCGGCTGAACGTGGTCGCGGTCGTGATGATCGCGGTGATCGCGGCCGTCTGCGGCGACAACCTCGGCTATGTCATCGGCCGTTACGGCGGCCACCGACTCGTGACGCGGTTCGGCCGCTACGTCCTGCTCACCCCCGCGCGCGTCGCCAAGGCCGAGGCGTTCTTCACCCGGCACGGCGGCAAGGTCATCACGGTCGCCCGCTTCATCGAGGGCCTGCGCCAGGCCAACGGCATCATCGCCGGGCTCAGCGAGATGCCCTGGCGCCGGTTCCTGGCCTTCAACACCCTTGGCGCGGTGGTGTGGGTGGGCACCTGGACAACACTTGGCTACCTCGCCGGCGACCACATCGGCACCCTCTACCCGGCCATCCAGCGCTACGAGCTGTACCTGCTCGCCGCGGCGGCCGTCGTACCGGCCGTCGCGGCAGCGCGCCACCTGATCCACCGCCGTACCACTTCGGCGTCGCAGTCCTCTCCCGCCCCGGACGACTCTCCCGCCCCGGACGACCAGGACTCCTCAGCCGCCTGATCCCCCGCCCGCCGCCGCGCCGCCGGCCCTCAGTTCGTGCTGCACCGCGCGAACGGTCCGCAGGTCGCGGGGCGCGCCGAATCCGTCACCGCGTCCGCAGCCGCGCCGCGGCGGCATGGGCGTGCATCGCGGCCTCGAACAGCCGCTCCGTGTCGTGCGCCGTGACGGCCAGGCTCGCGCAACAGGCCGCCATCAGCACCGCGAACGCCGCCGTCGCACCGTTGCGACGAGGCATCGGCGGGGCCAGCAGCGCCCGCACGCGCTGCGGTACCGGCCCGCCGGTGGCGGACAGCGCCGCCTGCCTGGCCCGGCTCGACGCCAGGGCTGCCCGCGCTATCGCCCGGGCGACCAGCGGCCGGTCCGCCACCACAGCAGCGGCGTCCTCGTCCGCCCACCGCTCCACCGCGAACGCTCCGGCCCGCTCCAGCGGCCGCAGCAACGGATTGACCACCGCTGCCAGATGCAGCACCAGCGAGAACAGATGGTGCCGATGCCGCAAGTGCGCCCGCTCGTGAGCGAGCAGGGCCCGCCGCTCCGGCGCGTCCAGCAGCCGCAGCATCCCGGAGGAGACCACCACCCGCCCCGGCATGCCGAGCACGGCGAACGCCGTCGGGACCGGATCATCGACCACGGCCAGGTCCCCGCCTGCCGCAATGTGCCGGCACTCTCGCCACACGCCGACCAGCGCCCGCCCCCGGCGCCAGGACGCCACCGTCACGCTGCCCAAGACGATCAGCACCACACCGGCGCACACCGCGGCGACCTTCCGGTTCACCGGGTCCTCCGCCGCCAGCACACTCACCGACCACGGTCCTTGCGCTGCCACCAGCGGCACCTGCCCTATCGCGGTGAACGCCAGGATCGCCAGCTCGGTCAGCCACGTGCCGGCCGCCACGACAGCCGAGCACACCATCGCCCATGCCCCCGCACGCGGCGGCATCCTACGCCCCGCCCACGGCGCCACCAGCGCCAGTACCGCACTCACCAGCAGCGGCAGATACATCGGCACCGGCCAGAACACGCCTCACCCCCGGGCAGAGGAGTCACCGTGCAACAACTGCTCCAGCAACTGCTCGTCCTCCGTCGACAGCTCCGACACGAACCGGGCCAGCACCGCCGCACGGTCCCCGCCATCGTCCAGCAGCGAGTGCATCCCCGCCGCCGCGAGCCCAGCCTGGTCGTCCACAGGCGCATACACATGGCTGCGCCCCTCCCGCTGCCGGGTCACCAACCCCTTGTCGCACAGCCGCGTCAGGATCGTCAGCACCGTCGTGTACGCAGCGCCGGTCACCCCTTCCTGGACCACTGCTGCCGTCACCGGTCCGCCGGCCGCCCACAGGGCCGCCAGTACCTCCCCCTCGAGTTCACCCCGCGCACGCCGCCGGGCCTCCCCCCGGCCGTCCTTACCGCCCGTCACCCGGCACCTCCTTTTCTCTCCCCGCCAGCAGGACTGCCTTCTACCCGTTCAAGCTACTACGAGACGTAGAAAAGCGACCATCTCGAAGGGTGAGCCATCAGGTGATGACAAATGGGTCCCCGCCATGACGTCCGTCACCGCAGGGACCCGCTTCTCGTCCCGCCTGAGGTATCTCCCGTGCCGGGATCAGCGGTACGTGCTTGCGGGCCCGTTCGCTCAGGCACGGTCGAGACGCAGACGCGCGGCCCGTGGCAGGCCCGCGACGACCAGGTCGTAGGAGTCCTCGATGAGTTCTTGGACCAGACGGTCCGGCAGCCCGCCGTCCGCCGTCACCGTGTTCCAGTGGCGCTTGTTCATGTGCCATCCCGGGACGATCAGTCCCGCGTGCTCACCGCGCAGCCGCAGCGCGTCCTCCGGGTCGCACTTCAGGTTCACGGTCAGCGGACGCGTGTCCAGTCTCGTCAGGGCGAAGGCCTTGCCCTCCACCTTGAAGACGGAAAGCTCCTGGGAAGAGGGGAAGGGGAACTCCTCCACGGTCGCGTTGAAGGAAAGGCAGAGGGACCGCAACTGGTCGGGGGTCAATCCGGACTCTCCTTCGTCCTCGGCGGCAGGGCCTGCCCGCTCGCTGAGACCGGAACCGGGACCGGGCGTGAGCGTGAGCGCCTGGCAGAACGTCACCTGCCCATTGGACCACGCCCGGCCGAAAGGCACCGGGACGCGGCTGCGCGCGAGGCAGTGGGCAACCACGCACATGCGTGGGAAGCCACACCCGATCCTCTACACGGCACAGGGCGGCCACAGGGCGGCCCACAGCGCGCGAACGGGCTCTGACCAGGTTGTCCACAACCGCGAAGTTGTCCACAGGGTCTGACGCTCCCCGTCCACCGGCTGTACGGTCATTCGCAGTTGATGTTCGTACAGCTGCAAGGACAGCGGGCAACGGGGGAGGCGGTCGCTGTGACCGAGACCGGCACGGTGACGGGAGCGGCGCTGCCGCCGCAGACAAGCAGGATCGCCACGGTGCGGGGCTTCGCACGATGGCCCGCACCGGAATCACCCAAGGACAAGGGCAAGGCACTGCGCGCACGGATACGGCGCCGCGCGCACGCCGAGCTCGTGATGGACGCCGACCGCCCCGACGCGGTCACCGCCGTCGAGGAGTCCCACCACGGCCGCCTCCCCGAACTCACCCCCCTGCGCGTCGGCAGAATGGCCGCCACCCCCTTCACGTTCCTGCGCGGCTCGGCCGGCCTCATGGCCTACGACCTCGCCCGCACCCCGACGACGGGCATCCGCGCCCAGATCTGCGGCGACGCCCACGCGGCCAACTTCGGACTCTACGGAGACGCCCGCGGCGGCCTCGTCATCGACCTGAACGACTTCGACGAGACGGTCCACGGCCCCTGGGAATGGGACCTCAAGCGCCTCACCGCATCACTGGTCCTCGCCGGCCGCGAGGCCGGAGCCGACGAGGACACCTGCCGGGCAGCGGCCCGGGACGCGGCCGGCGCCTACCGCCGCACGATGCGCCTGCTGGCCAGACTCCCCGTCCTGGACGCGTGGAACGCGATCGCGGACGAGGAACTGGTCTCCCACACGGACGCCCACGACCTGCTCGGCACCCTGGAGAGAGTCTCCGAGAAGGCACGGGCCAACACGAGCGGACGGTTCGCGGCGAAGTCGACCGAGCCGGTCGACGACGGCGGCCGCCGCTTCGTGGACGCACCACCGGTGCTGCGCCGCATACCGGACGCGGAGGCGGCGGCGGTCGCCGCATCGCTGGAGCACTATCTGACGACCCTGTCCGAGGACCGCCTCCCGCTGCTCGGGCGCTACGCGGTGCACGACGTGGCGTTCCGCGTGGTCGGCACGGGCAGTGTCGGCACCCGCTCATACGTGGTGCTGCTCCTCGACCACCGCGGCGAACCGCTGGTCCTCCAGGTCAAGGAGGCCCGCCCGTCCGCCCTGATCCCGCATCTGGCGACGGCCGGCCACCCGGTGCCGGAGACGGAGCACGAGGGTCGCCGGGTCGTCCTCGGCCAGAAGCGGATGCAGGTCGTCAGTGACATCCTGCTGGGCTGGACATCGGTGGACGGACTCCCCTACCAGGTACGGCAGTTCCGCAACCGCAAGGGCAGCGTCGACCCCGCAGCGCTGGCCGCAGAGCAGATCGACGACTACGCCCGCATGACCGGAGCGCTGCTGGCCCGCGCGCACAGCCACAGCGCCGACCCGCGTCTGATCGCGGGCTACTGCGGTAAGAACGAGGAGCTGGACGAGGCGATCGCCGCGTTCGCCGTGGCCTACGCGGACCGCACGGAGGCGGACCACGCGGCGCTGGTGACGGCGGTGCGCAGTGGGCGTGTGGCGGGGGAGATGGGGGTCTGAAGCTTTGAAGGGGGCGGGGAGGGAGGGGGAGGGGGGAGGGGGAGGGGAGCCCCCTGACACTGCGGCGATCTGCTTGCAGGCCCCGGACCCCGACAGACCCCGCAGGCCTCCTCCCCCCGTGTCATACGCTGGTGAGGTGACGACGCCCGAAGCCGAGCAGAGCGAGTCTGTGTCCGCTGCCGAGGAGCCGCTCGCCGAGGGCGCCGGTTCCGGGTCAGCCCTGGGGGCCGCGGCGGCTGGTTCCGCCTCCGGAGAAGCCGTGGCAACCGGTGAGGACCGCGCCGGTTTTGATGGGGCCGCAGCGACCGGTGAGGACGGCGGCGGGTCCGGTCCGCGGCCCGAGGAGCGGCTGGAGCAAGCCGTGCGGGTTGCCGAGCAGGCGTTGATCGAGTACGAGATCGCCGTGGAGACCTTCCGCGTCGAGGTGGAGAACTTCTCGCGGCTGCACCACCAGAAGCTGGGGCCCATGTACGCACGCCTCGACGAGCTGGAGGCCGAGATCGCCGAGGCGCTCGCCGCCCGGAGCGGGGACCCGCAGGACATCCGGCGCGCTCACGAGGCTCGGGCCCGGGTCATGCCGATGCCGGATGTCGAGGAGCTGTTCCATGGCTGGATGGACTCCGACGGGCTGTTCCCGGAGGCCCAGGCGATGCTCACGGACCAGCCCGTGCGGCCCCCGCAGCGCGTGCGCCCGAGCGAGGAGGCCCGCAGGCTGTACCGCGAGCTGGCCCGCAGGGCGCACCCCGACCTGGCTCAGGACGAGGCCGAACGCAAGCGGCGCGACGAGTTCATCTCCCGGGTCAACACCGCGTACGCGCGTGGTGACGAGGCGCAGCTCCGCGAACTCTCCGAGGAGTGGGCCGCCGGTCCCGTCCCCGAGGAGCGCAGGCCGAGCCCCGGTGAGGAGCTGTATGCCCGCCTGGAGTGGCTCGCCCGGCGCAGGGATCTGCTGGCGCTGGTGGCCCAGGAGCTGGAGGAGAGCGCGATCGGCTCGATGCTGCGGTTGTCCCCCGACGACCCTGACGGGCTTTTGAACGAGATCGCCGAACAGCTGCTGGCCCAGGTCGGGCAGAAGGAAGCCGAGCTGGCGGCGCTGCGCGGCTGATCCGCTGGGTGCGGCCGGGGGAAGCGGGGCCGGGGCGGGTGCGTGCCCTCGTCGGGTAGCGTCGGGGGTATGCATTTCGGAACTGGTGTGCCCACGGTCGAGGTCGCGGACCTCAAGGACGACGACTTCCTGCTGGACGTCCGGGAGGACGACGAGTGGCAGGCGGGTCACGTGGAGGGGGCGCTGCACATCCCCCTCAGCGAGTTCGTCGCCCGGTACGGTGAGTTCACCCAGGCCGCGCCGCAGGACGGCCGGGTCCATGTGATCTGCCGTTCCGGTGGGCGCTCGGCCCAGGTGGCGATGTACCTGGTGCAGCAGGGTGTCGATGCGGTGAACGTCGACGGTGGCATGCAGGTCTGGGCCGCCGAGGGCCGTCCCGTCGTGGATGCCAAGGGTGAGCCGGGCTTCGTCCTGTAGCTCCGGGAGCGGGTTCCGCTGGGCGCGGAGCAGGCTTCCGGGCCGGTCATCCCAGGGGTGCGCCGCCGGCAGGTCGCCCAGGGCTTCCTCGTGTGCCGCCGCGGGGCCGAGTGCGACCACCGCGAGTTGCCGCGAGCGGTGTCCACAGCGTTCGGTCGAAGTCGTCGGCGACGGCGCCCGGGACCGGTGCGGGGCTGGGTACTCCGTCCGGTGCGACCCCGGCGAACGGGGCCTTCGCCGTTTCGAGTGCCGCCTGCTGCTCCTCGCTGAAGGTGAGGTCCACGGTCTGTCCTCCCGGCGGCTCCGCTGATCTGACGGAGCGTCAAGGTGGAACAGCTTCTATGGGAAGGGAACGGTCCGGGGTCGTCGAGCGGCACTGGTTGCGCCGGTGCCGGCCCGCTCACCGGTCGAAGTCCAGCTCCACCTTCTCCGTGACCGGGTGCGACTGGCACGCCAGCACGTATCCCGCGTCCGTCTCCTCGGACTCCAGCGCGAAGTTGCGGTCCATGCGCACCTCGCCCGAGACCAGGAAGGCCCGGCAGGTTCCGCACACTCCGCCCTTGCAGGCGTAGGGGGCGTCGGGTCGGTTGCGCAGGACCGTCTCCAGCAGCGATTCGCCGTCGTGGACCGGCCAGGTGCCGCCGCGTCCGTCGAGCCGGGCGGTCACCGTGCTGTGTGCGGGAATCGGTGCGGGCGGTGTGACCGCGGCGCCCGCGTCCACGTGGAAGATCTCCTCGTGGATACGTGCCCGCGGCACCCGGAGCCCGCGCAGTGCCCGCTCCGCCGACTGCACCAGTCCGAACGGTCCGCACAGGAACCAGCCGGCGACCTCGTCCACCGGAAGCAGCGCCGGAAGCAGCCCGGACAGCCGGTCCTCGTCGAGCCGGCCGGTCGGCAGTCCCGCCTGCTGCTCCTCCCGGGAGAGCACCGTGACCAGCTGGAACCGCTCGGGGAATCGGTCTTTCAGGTCGGCGACCTCCTCCAGGAACATCGTGGAGGCGGATGTCCGGTCGCTGCGTATGAGGCAGAACCGGGCGCGGGGCTCCCGTGCCAGCAGGGTGGACACGATGGACAGCAGGGGGGTGATCCCGCTGCCGCCGACGATCGCCGCGTACATCCCGGGCGCGGGCTCCAGCGTGAACCGTCCCGCCGGGGTCATCACCTCCAGCTCGTCGCCGACGGCGATCTCCTTGAGCGCGTAGGTGGAGAAGGCGCCTCCGTCCACCAGCCGGACCCCGACCCGCAGGGTGTGCGGACCCTCGTCGTCCGGTGCCGGTGCGGGGGAGCAGATCGAGTACGTACGCCGGACCTCCGTGTCGTCGACGGTGCGGCGCAGGGCGAGGTGCTGGCCGGGTGTGTGCCGGTACTCCTCGCGCAGTGCGGGCGGCACCGCGAAGGTCAGGGCCACGGAGTCGTCGGTGAGCCGGTCGACGGCGGCCACGGGGAGCGGGTGGAACCGGGCCATCACAGCTCCTTGAAGTGGTCGAAGGGCTCACGGCAGGCGAGACAGCGGCGCAGCGCCTTGCACGCGGTGGACGAGAAGCGGCTGAGCAGCTCGGTCTCGGCGGATCCGCAGAAGGGGCAGCGCACGGGTTCCTGGGGTCCGGGGGCGCTCGTGGCGGTGTTCGGGGCGCCGGCTTCCCGGGAGGCCTCGGCCGTGCGGGTGGGGCCGAGTTCCAGGGGCACGGGCCCGGATGCCGGCAGCGCGCGCGGTGGTGCTATCCCGAACTCCCTCAGCTTGCGGCGGCCTTCGTCGGAGATGTCGTCCGTCGACCAGGCGGGGGTGAGCACCGTGCGCACCACGACATGGGGTACGCCGTGTTCGTGGAGTACGCGCTCTATGTCCAGGGCCATCGCCTCGATCGCGGGGCATCCCGTGTACGTCGGGGTGAGTTCGACCTCCACCGCGTCCGGGCCGTGCACATGGACGGCCCGCAGGACGCCCAGTTCCTCCAGGGTGAGTACGGGCAGCTCGGGGTCGGGGACCGAGCCGGCGAGTCGGCGCAGTTCCTCTTCGAGGGCTGTGGCCGTCACCATGACGCCCCCGGGTGGCTGCGGTGCAGATGCTGCATCTCGGCGAGCATCCGTCCGAAGGGTTCGGTGTGCAGTCCCTGTCGGCCGGCGCCCGCGGTCCATGCCCCGGACTGCGGTCCTTCGGGCAGGGTCAGGGTGGCGCGGCGCAGGATGTCTCCGATCGAGTCCAGCCAGGCCGTCCTCATCCCCGTCCAGTCGGCGTCCAGTCCTTCGACGGGCTGGAACATCTCCCCCGTGAACCGCCACAGGGCCTGGCAGGCGCGCTGCATCCGCTCGTGACTGACGTTCGTGCCGTCGCCGAGCCGCAGTGTCCACTGTTCGGCGTGGTCCTGGTGGTAGGCGACCTCTTTGACCGCCTTGGCGGCGAGGCCGGTGAACTCGCTGTCCGCGGCGGCCAGGTGTGTGTACAGAAGCCGCTGGTAGGTGGAGAAGTAGAGCTGGCGGGCGATGGTGTGCGCGAAGTCGCCGTTGGGCTGCTCCACCAGTTGGAGGTTGCGGAAGGCGCGTTCCTCGCGGAGGTAGGCGAGTTGGTCCTCGTCGCCGGCCATGGACAGCAGCACCCGGGCCTGGCCCAGAAGGTCCAGGGCGATGTTGGCGAGCGCCACTTCCTCTTCGAGTGCGGGTGCGTGGCCCGCCCACTCCCCCAGGCGGTGCGAGAGCACCAGGGCGTCGTCGCCGAGGGCCAGGGCGGCCGTGGTGTGCCGGGTGACGGTCACAGGTGCTTCACCCCTTCCGGGATCTCGTAGAAGGTGGGGTGCCGGTAGGGCTTGTCGGCGGAGGGTTCGAAGAAGGGGTCCTTCTCGTCCGGCGAGGAGGCGGTGATCGCGGCGGACGGTACGACCCAGATCGAGACTCCCTCGCCGCGCCGGGTGTACAGGTCGCGTGCGTTGCGCAGGGCCAGTTCGGCGTCCGGGGCGTGCAGGCTGCCGGCGTGGGTGTGCGAGAGGCCTCGGCGGGAGCGCACGAAGACCTCCCACAGCGGCCACTGTTCGGTCGTCATGGTCACGCCTTTCCGTTTTCTTCGGTCTTGTCCGTCGATGGTCCGCCGGCTGTCCGCGCGTGCTCGTCGGCCGTGCCCGTCCCGTGGTGCTTGGCCGCGTACGCCGCGGCCGCGTCCCGTACCCAGGCGCCCTCGTCGTGTGCCTGCCTGCGCTGGGTCAGCCGCTGCTCGTTGCAGGGGCCGTTGCCCTTGAGGACGTCCCGGAACTCGGTCCAGTCGATGGGCCCGAAGTCGTGGTGCCCGCGCTCCTCGTTCCAGACGAGGTCCGGGTCGGGGAGGGTGAGGCCCAGTGACTCGGCCTGGGGGACGCAGATGTCCACGAAGCGCTGGCGCAGTTCGTCGTTCGAGTGCCGTTTGATCTTCCAGGCCATCGACTGCGCGGAGTGCGCCGACTCGTCGTCGGGCGGGCCGAACATCATCAGGGACGGCCACCACCAGCGGTTCACCGCGTCCTGCGCCATCGCGTGCTGTTCCGGTGTGCCGTGGCTGAGGGCCATCAGCAGCTCGTATCCCTGGCGCTGGTGGAAGGACTCCTCCTTGCAGATGCGGACCATGGCGCGTGCGTAGGGGCCGTAGGAGCAGCGGCACAGGGGGACCTGGTTGGTGATGGCGGCGCCGTCCACCAGCCAGCCGATGGCGCCGACGTCCGCCCAGGTCAGCGTGGGGTAGTTGAAGATCGAGGAGTATTTCTGGCGGCCTGTGTGGAGCTTGTCGAGCAGTTCGTCGCGGCTGGTGCCGAGCGTTTCCGCCGCGCTGTACAGGTACAGCCCGTGGCCTGCCTCGTCCTGGACCTTGGCCATCAGGATCGCCTTGCGGCGCAGGGAGGGTGCGCGGGTGATCCAGTTGGCTTCCGGCTGCATGCCGATGATTTCGGAGTGCGCGTGCTGGGCGATCTGCCGGATCAGGGTGGAGCGGTAGGCGTCGGGCATCCAGTCGCGCGGCTCGATGCGCTCGTCGGCGGCGACGGCGGCGTCGAAGCCGGCCTCGTAGGCCGCCGTGTCCGCCGGTGCCGTGTCGTCCGCGCGGGGCGTCCGGTGCGCTGCTGCTGTCGCCATGCGATCCCCCTCCACCACTCTCGCCCGACCGATCGTTCGGTCGTGTCAGTTCAATGGTGGGACGTGGCGCCGTAGGGTGTCAACCGCTGTGGACAACCTCCGGGCAGCCGTCCGGTCACTGTTCCGGATGCGCTGTGCGGGGCGGGTGGGCCTGAGTACCGTTCCCGTGCACGCCGTGCGGTGCCCGGCGGCCGTGCGGTGCTGCGAACGGGTGCGGCGGCCGGCTCGGCCCGCGACCAGGACGGTCGCCGGACAGGGCCCGCGGCATGGGACGGCACCGAGGGCACGAAAGCTCGGGAGACGGGGCGGGATGGACGCGTACGACGAGGGACCGGACGCCCGGCGGGAACAGCCGGGCGACCAGGGCGGACCGGTGTCCCCCCTGCCCGCGGGCGACGCCCGCGACGTACCCGAGGAGACCGCGGGGGCGGGGGAACGTCCGGCGGCGGCCGCGAGCGCGAGAGAGCCGCAGGAGCCCGCGCCGGACCCTGCGGCCGCGCGCACCGGCGTCGGAGCCCTCTCCCTGCCCTACCGGATGGCCGCCGCGCTGGCGCTCGCGGTCGTCGCCGTCGCCGCCTGTGTGCACCTGGGCATGGTGTTCCTGCATGTCGCGCCCGCGAACGTCGTCACGAAGCAGCACGCCAAGGCGATCGACCGGTGGATCTACCCCGAGTTCGAGCAGAACTGGAAACTGTTCGCGCCCAACCCGCTGCAACAGAACATCCACGTCCAGGCACGGGCCGAACTGCGCACCGGGGACGGCGGCCTCCGGACGACGGGCTGGTACGACCTGTCCGCGCTCGACGGTGCCGCCATCGACGGCAACCTGCTGCCGAGCCACACCCAGCAGAACGAACTGCGCCGCGCCTGGGACTTCTACGTCGTCTCGCACGACGGCCAGAACCGTTCCGTGGGCCTGCGCGGCGCCCTGTCCGAGGACTATCTCCGCCGGGTCGTCGTGCTGCGTCTCGGCCGCGAGCACGCGGCCGGGCGCGGCGAGAGCGTCGAGAGCGTCCAGGTCCGGTCCCGCACCACCAATGTGCCGCCCCCGAAGTGGAGCGGCGAGCGGATCAGCACGGCACCCGTGTACCGGCAACTGTCCTGGTGGCTGCTGCCGGACGCCGAGCAGGCGGGGGCGAGCGCCCGATGAACCGGTTCGCCGTGTCCGTCTCGCGCGGTATCGCCCGCGTCACCGACGCCGCCCTCGGCCCGTACCAGACCGCGGTCGTCCGCATCGGCTTCGCCGCCACCTGGCTGCTGTTCCTGCTGCGCGAGCTGCCGCACCGCCAGGAGCTGTACGGGCCCGACGGCCCCTGGAGCTGGGACCTGGCCCGGCAGCTGATCGCGGACAACCACGCCTTCACGGTCCTGATGTGGTCCGACGGCCAGGTGTGGTTCGAGACCGTGTACGCCCTCGCCCTGCTGTCGAGCGCCCTGCTGCTGGTCGGCTGGCGCACCCGCACGATGTCGGTGCTGTTCATGGTGGGCGTGCTGTCGCTGCAGAACCGCAGCGTCTTCATGGGCGACGGCGGTGACAACGTCATCCACCTGATGGCGATCTACCTGGTGTTCACGCGCTGCGGGCAGGTGTGGTCGCTGGACGAGCGGCGTGCCCGGCGGGCCGGTGCGGCACGCGCGCGTGGTCAGGTGCCGCGGCCCGATCGGGCGGGCCCCGCCCTGTGGGTCGTGCTCGGTCTCGTGCTGGCCCTGGCGACGGGCGCGGGCTGGATCAGCGGTGCCTGGTCCGTCGTGTTCTGGGGGCTGTGGGCCGTGCAGGGTCTGTGGTGGTACGTCGGCCGGCGTGCCCCTCATGCGCAAGCGCGCAACCTGCTGGACGTCGTCGCCAACCTCGTCCACAACGCCGCCCTGCTCGTGATCATGGCGGAGGCGTGTCTGATCTACTCGGCCGCCGGCTGGTACAAGATCCAGGGATCGCGCTGGCAGGACGGCACCGCGGTCTACTACCCGCTCCATATCGACTACTTCTCGCCCTGGCCCGCCCTGTCCGACCTGTTGTCCGCGCACGGTGTGACCGTGCTGCTGGTGACGTACGGCACGGTCGCCGCGCAGGTCGCGTTCCCGTTCACGCTGTTCAACCGGCGGGTGAAGAACGTCCTGCTGGCGGTCATGATGACCGAGCACGCGGTGATCGCCGTGCTGCTCGGGCTGCCCTTCTTCTCACTCGCCATGATCGCCGCCGACGCCGTGTTCCTGCCGACGTCCTTCCTGCGGCGGCTGGGCGGCTGGGCGGCACGCGCGCGTGAACGGCTCGCGGGGCCCCGCGCCCGGCTTCCGCTGCCCCGCCCGCGCGGACCCCGGCCGCCCGCCGAGGAGCCGGCCGACCAGCCACAGGCGAGCCCGGCGGCATGAGCCGCCCGGCGGTCCGGCCCGACGGCGCCTGTCCCTACGGGCCGCGCCGCGGGCCCACGGCGCCACCAGCGCCAGTACCGCACTCACCAGCAGCGGCAGATACATCGGCACCGGCCA